>JAAZBK010000289.1 GCA_012513855.1 Acidimicrobiales bacterium | reverse complement strand
GTGAACCCCATGGGCGACACGCTCGACCAAGAACTGGCGGGCCTCGGTCAACTGCTCGATCTGGTGAGCGACGTCAATGCCGAGCGTGCGGTCGGTGGTGCCTAGCAGTTCAGGAGAAGCAGGAGGCGAGGAACGCTTCGAACCCTTCCACGTCGGGAGTGACCACCAGGTGGCCGGCCTCGTCCCGTCCCACGTTCAACGCCGGGCAGAAGAACGAGCCGGCGGGGGTGAAGAAGTGCGGTGACCCGATGACCCCGCGCTCCACACCTTCGGCGTGGTCACGCTTCGGAGCATCGAGGTCGTTCGGGTCATGGCGAAGGCCATGGGCCGACGCGATCTCCTGAAGGATGGCGGGGTCGGCGATGTTCTCGCCCCGCTCGAAGAGTCGGTCTCGCAGCTCGAGGCTGACCTGCTCGCCCACGAGGGCGTCGAGGTCGTACGCGGCGGCTTCCAGGGCGAGGGCGGGCATGGACGATTCTGGGAAAGCGGCAGCCGTGAACCCACCGAACAGGTCGGGCGCCACCTGGGGCCGGATCTCGTCGATCTCCTCGGCGATGAACTCGGGATCCATGGGGGATCCGTTGACGATCTCCAGCGGCCACGCCCGCACCCGGAAGCGCACGTCGTCTCTTCCGATGGCGGAGCGGTGCGCGGTCAGCCGCTTGAGGCTGACGTGGGCGAAGGGGCAACCCACGTCTGCGAACAGCTCGATGGTGGTCATCGCACGACCCTCCAGCTAGGCGGTGACGCCCCGAAAGATTATCTGGATCCGCGGCGGTTCGGTCCTCGCCGGTCAGGTGATGGTCGGTCTTGTTCCCTCGACCTCTTGGACGCGGTCGGCGAGCTCGACCGCCAGCAGGTGCCGGAGCTCGGCTGCTGAGGGGTCGTGGATCAGGTTCCGACGCTGGTGCGGGTCGTCGACGTTGTCGTAGAGGTGGGAGCCCACGTAGCGGTGGGCCGATGGGTGGCGGTGGCCCGCCAACGGGTTCCGCGTCGGCGCCTTGGCGGAGAAGGTGTGGGTGGCCGTTCGGATGGCGCGACCGATCTGGGACTCGCTGATCTGTACGAGGACATCGGTGGGCGCGCCGCTGGTCTGCTGGAGCGGCCGGCCGTCCAGCCCGGGATCGTCGCCACCCGCGGCGGTGACGAGGGTGGGCAGGAGATCGAGGTTGGTGGCCACGTCGCTCCGGTGCACGCCACCGCGGAAGCCCGGACCCGCGATCACGAGCGGGACCCGGATCGATGCGTCGTGGGGGCTGCGCTTGTACTCGAGGTTGCGGGTGCGGAAGTGGGTGCCGTGGTCGCTGGTGAAGACGATGAGCGTGTCGTCGAGCTGTCCCCGCCGGTCGATCGCGTCGACCATGCGGCCGAGGTTGGCGTCGATGCTGGCGCAACAGGCCAGGTACTCCGCGTAGTTCCAGCGCCAGTCGCCCTTCCACGCGGGTAGGTCTCCGGGCCGGTCGAAGTCTGCGAAGCGCTTCGCCCATCCGGCCGGGCCGATGGATCGGAGCCGATTGTTCTGGTGGTGGGGCTCCAGGAACGACACGAACAGGAGGAACGGCCGCTCGGTGGCGAGTCGGTCGTCCAAGAGGCGGTCGAGACGGTCGAGGGCGACGTCGGTGAGGGCGTCGACCCGGTAGCCGCGCAGGTCGACCTGGCCGCCATCCTCGTCGTGGACGTGGCCGCTGGTGGCGCCGGAGGTGTGCTCGAGGGCGTCGGCGGCCACCCACACGTCGCGGTACCCGCCTCGTCGCTCCGGAGGCACGGGGCGGCGCTCGAAGCGGGCGGTGGGTCGATCCGCCGGGAGGTTCCACCCTCGGTTCGAGGCCAGGTGCCACTTGCCGATGTAGCCGGTCTGGTAGCCGAGCGCGTGTATGCGGTCGGCCAGGGTGTCGGCGTCGGGTGGCAGTGCGATGCCGTTGCGCCAGCAACCGGTGCGGGTGGGGTAGAGGCCGGTCTGGATGGCGGAACGCGACGGTCCGCACACCGGCTGGACGGTGAAGGCGTCGTCGAAGGCGACGCCGCCGGCTGCCAGGGCGTCGAGGCGCGGCGTGACCGGCAGACGCTGCCCGAACACGCCGCAGGAGTCGGGACGTTGCTGGTCCGACAGCACCACCAGCACGTTCGGCCGTCTCATCGGCGACACCCTACGGTTCGGTGGCGACGCCCTGATGGCCGTCCCCACCGAACCGCGGTGGCGGGATCTACGCCGGGATCTACGATGCGATCTGGGACTCGACCGTTCGGGCGGCGGTCACGCCCCACGCGGCGGCGACGTGGCGGGCGTCGGTGCCGCAGCAGCCTCCGATCACCGCGGCGTTCGGGAAGGATTCCCGCAGCCCAGCGACTCCCAGGGCCAGCTCCATCGGGTGGCCGTCGTCGAGCACCTCGCACTCGTCGAGCTCGGCGTGGCTGAGTTTCGAGGCGTTCACCCGCAACCCGCCGATCCGCTGGTTCCAGTCGCCGCCGTCGAGGGCCTCGGATATGTGGGTCGGGTGCGCGCAGTTGATGACGTAGTACTCCGGCGGCGTGTCGGCGTCGACGATGGCGATGGCCTCGCCGAGCGTGGTGCCGTCGGGTAGACGTCCGTCGGTCTCGACCGTGAACCCGATCACGACCGGGATCCCGACGTCGGCCGCTGCCCGCGCGATGCCCAGCGCCTCCGCCGTCTCGGTCATGGTGAGGACGCTCGCCCGGGTGGCGCCCGCGGCGTGGAAGGCGGCGAGCTGGTGGCGGTGGAGCGCGGCACATTCGTCGGGGTCGGTTTCCACACCGGGCTGGTAGCCGTCGCCCCGTGGTCCGATCATCCCGCCGACCTCCCAGCCAGTGAGCTCGTGGGCTCGCTCGGTGGCCAGGTCGGCGAGGAACTCGACCGACTCGCGGTTGATGCGGTCCAGTGCGGCCTGGTCGAACCCGAGCTTCGCTCCCCACTCGGGGCTGGCGCGCCAGGTCGGCGTCTCGAGGAGGATCGGCACGCCCGCGGCTACGGCTATGTCGATGTACTGGTGGTAGTAGTCGCGCAGCGCGGCGCGACCGTCCTCGTCCTCCATGAGGACGAAGGCCGCGAACTCCGGGAGATCGATGCCCCGGTTGAAGATGAGGTCGGTCTCGAGTCCGCCGTCTGTGACGAACTGCTGGCCGATGAGGTTGGGGGAGTGGTTGGTCACTTGCTGATTCCTTCTGTGCTCTGATCGTCGTTCGATCGTTCCAGACTGTTTAGTCTGTTTTAACAGACCGATTGGTCTGGTTCAATGGAAAATGTGCCCAGAGATGGAACCGCCACCCGCGAACGGATCCTCGAAGCCGCCCAGCGGCTGATGATCGAGGACGGCTTCTCCGCCACCTC
>JAAZBK010000288.1 GCA_012513855.1 Acidimicrobiales bacterium | reverse complement strand
TGGCGCGCTTGGAGGGACTCGAACCCCCAACCTTCTGATCCGTAGTCAGATGCTCTATCCAATTGAGCTACAAGCGCTGGGAACGCCGGGTCACCTTAGCCGGGGCCTGCTCTGCGGCTCCAACGGGAAGGGCGGTGAAGCACGGGACGGCCGGCCACTGCGCTCAGTCGGTGCAGGTGACCTCGACCGTGGCCTCTTCCATGTCCAGCTCGGCGACCTCGGGGTCTACCGGGTCGTGCTCGGCGTCGAAGCTGCCCGAGCCCTCGGGCACGCCGCGCACCAGCACCGCCAGGGAGGCGACCGTGCCGAGGAACATCACCGCGGTCATGGCGGGGGCTTCGTTGCCGAGCACGCCCACGATCGGGGCGGCCACCGCTCCCACCGCGTAGCGGACCGCGCCCACCAGCGCCGCCGCGCTGCCGGCCGCCTCGCCGTGGAGGGTCAGGGCGATCGCCGGGGCGTTGGGCATGGCGGTGCCGGTGAACGCCAGGGTGATCCACAGCGGTCCGAGCAGAGCTGGCAGGCCGCCGACGTCGGCCAGCGCAACCGCCAGGAGCACGCCGGTGGAGATCGAGCCTCCCACGAGGGAGGCGAACAGGATCTGGCGCATGTCCCAGCGGTTGAGGAGCTTGCCGCTGAGCTGGGTGCCGCCGATCAGGAAGACCGAGCCGGCACCGAAGACGAAGCCGAACTGCTGCTCGTCGAGCCCGAACTGGTCCTGCATCACGAACGACGCGCCCGACACGTAGGCGAACATCGCCGCCATCGACAGCCCCGACACCCACGTGAGGGCCACAAAGACCGGGTCCCGCATCAGACCCCGGTAGGCGTGAGCGATGCCGGAGAGGCTTCCCGGTCTTCGCCTCTCGGGCGGCAGCGTCTCCTGGATCTCGAACTTCACCAGGGCGATCAGGAACAGGGCGAACAGCCCGAGGACCACGAACAGACCTCGCCACGACGTCAGCCCCAGCACAACGCCACCCAGCGTGGGGGCCAGGACGGGGGCCACGCCCAGCACCAACATGAGCTGGGAGAGCAGGAGGGCGGCCGCCCGTCCCGAGTAGAGGTCGCGGACGATGGCCATGGTGACCACCGCGGTCGACGCTGCGCCCACCCCCTGGAGGACGCGTGCGCCACCGAGCACGGCGATGTTGGGCGCCAGGCCGCACACCACCGACGCGGCTACGTGGATGAACGTGCCGAAGTAGAGGGGCTTGTGGCGCCCGTAGGCGTCGGACACCGGGCCCACCACCAGCTGACCGATCGCCAGGCCGATCAGCGTGCCGGTGAGGGTGAGCTGCACCGCCGAGGCCGTGGTGTTCAGGTCGGCCTCGATGTTGGGAAGGCCGGGCAGGTAGAGGTCGATGGTCAGCGGCCCGAGGGCGATCATCGCTCCGAGGGCGAGCACCAGTCGCAGCGACGGTCCGTCTGAGACCCCGGCGTCGGGCGCGACGGCAGACGTGGTCTCCCCGCTCCCCGCGGGGAGAGGCACAGCAGCGGATGCGTCGGCCATGAGCGTCGACCAGCCTAGGAGCGCGTACCGGCCGCCACTCCGGTGATATCGACCACTCAGCCGAGCGGCGTGGGGGCCGGGAGGGTGACGACGCGGAAGTCTCTCGACACCGCCGCTACCTGGTCTGGGAAGCGGGCGACGTCGACGCCCATGGCGAAGCCCTGCGGCCGGTCGAGCGGCACGAAGAAGTCGTCGTGGTGGGTCACGACGACGGTGCGGGGCTCGAGCCGGGGAAGGATCCTCTCCACGTAGCGGGGCGTGAAGCTGCGCCCGGCCACCCCGCAGAGCATCACGTCGACCTGGCGGTGGCTCAGCTCATCGTCGATCAGGTCGGCCGAGCCCTGGTGGTAGAGGGTGGCGCCGCCGACGGCGATGTGGATGCCCCACACCTGACCGCAGTTGTAGGCCTTGGGCGTCAGGTCGCCGACGTGCTCGCAGGTGAGCTCAC
Source organism: Acidimicrobiales bacterium (assembly GCA_012513855.1). Taxonomy (GTDB): domain Bacteria; phylum Actinomycetota; class Acidimicrobiia; order Acidimicrobiales; family Iamiaceae; genus Aquihabitans. Next base: position 354 of record JAAZBK010000288.1, on the reverse strand, counting down.
CGCCCTGGTTGACCTTCATGCCCAGCACGAGCTTGGAGTGCACGCTCGGCACGAAGGAGACCTCGAACGGCCCGATCTCATAGGTCCGGTGCGCCTCCACCGTCACCGCCTGGTCGGCGAGCCCGTAGACCCTCATCAGCTGCTTCGCCGAGGAGCTCCCGTAGACGGTGGCCCCGTCGCGCCGCGCGATCTCGGGCGTGTCGAGCGCGTGGTCGAAGTGGGTGTGGCCCACCAGCACCGCGTCGGCCCGGGGCACCCAGGCGTCGATCAGCGCCCGGCTCGGCACCAGCGCCCGGCGCTTCATCATGTCGGCCATCGGCACGCGGCTGACGAAGGGGTCGATGAGGACGGTGG
>JAAZBK010000287.1 GCA_012513855.1 Acidimicrobiales bacterium | reverse complement strand
CGGCGTCTACGTCCACCTCATCGCCGACGGCGGCATCACCACCGGTGGAGACATCGCCAAGGCGGTGGCGTGCGGCGCCGACGCCGTGATGCTCGGCGCCCCCCTCGCAGCCGCCACCGACGCCCCCGGCGGTGGCTGGCACTGGGGTCTCAACAGCGGCCACGCCGACCTGCCCCGCTCCGCCCGCGTGCAGATGGACCAGGTGGGCACCCTCGAGGAGGTGCTGGTGGGGCCGGCGCACCGCAGCGACGGGCGCACGAACCTGGCCGGCGGGCTGCGACGGGCCATGGCCACCTGCGGCCACCCGAACCTCAAGGAGCTCCAGCGAGCCGACCTCACCGTCACCCCGGTGGCCCCGTGAGCGCCGGCGAGGGCACCGTCGGGCCGGTGGCCGATCCCGCCGGCCCGGTGCTGGTGGTCGACTTCGGCGCCCAGTACGCGCAGCTCATCGCCCGGCGGGTCCGCGAGGCCCACGTCTACAGCGAGATCGTCCCCCACACCATCACCGCCGAGGAGATCCGCAGCCGCCGTCCCGCGGGCGTGATCTTCTCCGGTGGGCCCAAGTCGGTCCACGTCGACGGGGCTCCCGTCATCGACGCCGCCGTCTACGACCTCGGTGTGCCGATCTTCGGCATCTGCTACGGCGCGCAGCTCATCGCCCAGCAGCTCCCCGGGGGAGTGGTGGCCAACACCGGCGTGGGCGAGTACGGCCGCACCGACCTGAACGTGGTGACCGAGGGCGTGGTGTTCGGTGGCGGCCAACCGAAGCACCAACAGGTCTGGATGAGCCACTTCGACTCCATCGCCACCGCTCCCGACGGGTTCGCGGTAACCGCCACCACCGCCCAGGTGCCGGTGGCGGCCATGGAAGACGTCGAGCGGCGGATCCACGCCGTGCAGTTCCATCCCGAGGTGGTCCACACGCCCCACGGCCAGGCCGTGCTCACCCACTTCCTCTACGACGTGTGCGGCTGCGAGCCCACGTGGACCATGGGGTCGGTGATCGACCACCAGGTCGAGGTGGTCCGCCAGCAGGTGGGCGACGCCCGGGTGATCTGCGCCCTGTCGGGCGGTGTCGACTCCGCGGTGGCGGCCGCGCTCGTGCACAAGGCCATCGGCCCCCAGCTCACCTGCGTGTTCGTCGACACCGGGCTCATGCGGGAGGGCGAGGGCGACCAGGTGGTCGAGACCTTCCAGCGCCACCAGGGCATCGAGCTGATCCACGTCCGGGCCGCCGACCGCTACTTCGAGCGCCTCGCCGGGGTCACCGACCCCGAAGACAAGCGCAAGGCCATCGGCGAGCTGTTCATCCGCATCTTCGAAGAGGTGTCGGGCGGCATCGAGGACGCCCGCTTCCTCGTGCAGGGCACCCTCTACCCCGACGTGATCGAGAGCGGCACCGCGTCGGCCGCCAAGATCAAGAGCCACCACAACGTCGGTGGCCTGCCCGAGGACATGCAGTTCGACCTGGTCGAGCCGTTGCGGCTGCTCTTCAAGGACGAGGTCCGCAAGGTCGGCACCGAGCTGGGCCTGCCCGACGAGATCGTCTGGCGTCAGCCGTTCCCCGGCCCCGGCCTCGGCGTGCGCATCATCGGCGAGGTCACCCCCGACAAGGTGGCCATCCTCCAGCGGGCCGACCTCATCGTCCGCGAGGAGATCCGCGCGGCTGGCCTCGAGCGCGAGATCTGGCAGGCCTTCGCGGTCCTGCCCGACATCCGCAGCGTGGGCGTCATGGGCGACGAGCGCACCTACGGCTACCCGATCATCATCCGGGCCGTCACGTCGGAGGACGCCATGACCGCCGACTTCGCCCGCCTGCCCTACGACCTCCTCGAACGCATGAGCCAGCGCATCATCGGCGAGGTCGAGGGCGTCAACCGGGTTGCTTACGACGTGACGTCGAAGCCACCCGGAACCATCGAGTGGGAGTGACCGCTCCGCGCTGAGGTGGGGGCGCCTTCCAGGGGGCGACTTCCAGGTGGCGCGTGGGGGCTTGGTACGGTCGTGCCTCCGGTGCTTCGGGCGCCGGGGGGACACCAACCAGTCGCACGAAGGGGACAACCGTGGCGATCACAGCACACGAGCGGGCCGGGTCGCGCTCGAACCGCGGGGTGGCCGTCGCGCTGCTCGCCGCCAGCATGTTCACGGCGGTCCTGGTCGGGTGCTCCGACGACGATGGTGGTGGAGCGACCAGCAGCACCACCACGACGGCCGTCGACGTCGCGCCCGAGCTGACGCCCGCCCCCGAGGAGCTGGAGGCCGCGCTGGCAGCCACCATCGAGGCCGAGCCCGACTGCGACTGGTTCGACACCAGCCAGTGCCTGTTCCCGTTCCCGTCGTCGCTCTTCGAATCCGACGACGCCGCCACCGAGACCGGACGCCGGCTCGACATCCCGGCTGGGGCCATGCCGGTGAACACATCGGGCGTGGCCGTCGATCCCGAACCGTTCGGTCGCAGCGACGGCTGGGGCGTCGGCACCCCGATCATGCTCACGCTGGTCGACGTCGACGTGGAGGCATCGAACTTCCCCAGCGAGGCAGACCCGTCCACCTCCGTTGAGGAGGGATCCGGCACCGTCGTGGTCGACATGACCACCGGCGAGCGGGTGGCGCACTGGGCTGAGGTGGACGCCCGGCCCGAGATCGACGACTCCGACCGGACCACCGTGTTGCTCCGGCCCCTGATCATGCTCACTCCGGGGCACCGCTACGCGGTGGGCATCCGCCAGCCGGTCGACGGCGACGGCAGCGACATAGAGGTGTCGCCCGGCTTCCAGGTGGCCCGCGACGGCCTGGAGACCAGCATCGACCTGGTCGAGCAGCGGCGGGAGCGGACCAACGAAGCCATCGCCGCCGTGGTCGGTGCCGGCATCCCGCGCGCCGAGCAGTTCCTGGCCTGGGACTTCACCGTGATGAGCGAGCAGAACCTCACCGGCGACCTGATCTCCATGCGCGACCAGGCGTTCGAGGAGCTGGGCGACCAGGCCCCCAAGTTCACCGTGACCGAGGTGCTCACCACCACCGGCGACGGTGATCCGCTGCCCGAGGGCCAGGCCCGCCGGGTGCGCGGCACCTACGAGGTCCCGTCGTTCATCGAGGGCGACGGCTCACCGGGCCAGGTCATGTCGCGCGACGCCGACGGCAACCCGCAGCTCACCGGCACCTACACCGCCGAGTTCACCTGCGTCCTCTCCGAGACCCAGATGATCGGCACCCTGGCGGCACAGCCAGTGGTCTACGGCCACGGCCTCCTCGGCAGTTGGCGTGAGGCGGAGCGCAACGACCTGGGCATGGCCGACGCCAACCTGATGCCGTGCGCGACTTCGTGGATCGGCATGTCCGACCCCGACATTCCATACGCGGTGCAGGCCCTGGGCGACATCAACGGGTTCCCGAGCGTGGCCGACCGGTTGCGTCAGGGTGTGGTGAACCAGCTCTTCCTGGCCCGGCTGATGAGCCACGCCGACGGGTTCGTGTCGTCTCCCGACTTCATGACCCTCGACGGCGCGCCCACCTTCGACACCTCCGAGGTGTTCTACGAGGGTCACAGCCAGGGCGGGATCATGGGCTTCGTGGCCACCGCGGTCTCCACCGAGTGGACCAAGGCCATCATCGGCGTGCCGGGCATCGACTACGCGGTGCTGATCCCGCGTTCCAACAACTGGCAGACCTACGGGCCGGTGATCGCCGGCGGCTACGACGGTCCGATCGACGGGCTCCTGATCCTGGCCCTGCTCCAGCAGCAGTGGGACCGGGCCGAGGGGTCCGGCTACGCCCGCTACCTCACCGAGCACACCCTGCCGGGCACCCCCGAGCACCAGGTGATCATGCAGGTGGCCTTCGGCGACCACCAGGTCGCCAACGTCACCGCGGAGATAGCGGCCCGCACCGCCGGGGTCCCGATCCGGGTGCCCGCCCTGGACGACGCGGGCGAGGGCCGGGTGCTGCCGCCGTTCGGCATGGACACCGCGGAGTGGGACGACGAGCCCGAGTCGCTCCTCGTCTACTGGGATGCAGGGACGCTGCCGCCTCCGCTCGGCAACATCAGCCCCGACATGGCCGAGCCGTGGATCACCGAGTGCCCCGCAGACTCGGCGAGCGACCGGACGGTGGAGAACGCTCCGTGCGCCGATCCGCACGAGTTCCCCCGCCGCACCCCCGATGCCCAGCGTCAGCGCAACGAGTTCTTCGACTCCGGCTCGATCATCGACGTGTGCGGTCCCGATCCGTGCGCCACCGAGCCGCGCGATCGATGACACGGAGCCCTCGGCGCTGACTACCTTGTGACCTTCCCCCGGGTGCTCATTGTCCCGTCGTGAAAGCCGATAGATCCCAGTGCAGCTAGTACAGCTCCGTTTCCGCGCCGTCTGCGCGGTGTGCTCCAGCAAGCTTCCGCCCCGGGCCGAAGCGTGGGTCGACGAAGCGTCGTCCCGAACGGTGTGCCTCAGCTGCCATCGCATCGAGGTCCAGGCCCAGGCCGCCGAAGCCGCGGCCGAGTACGCCCGCAACCGCGTACCGGTTCCAGACCTCAACCGGGCACCCCGGCTGAGGGTGGCCGACCCGGCAGAGCCCGAACCCGCCCTGAGCGACCTCGATGCCGGCCTCGACGCCGACCTGGCCGAGCACGAGCGACTTCGGGACGAAGCCGCGGTCGCCCGCGCTCGAGAGGGGGAGGAGGGCGGGTCCGCCGCCGCTCCCGTTGTTCCGATCCGCGAGATCACGGGGCCGATGCCTAAGGCGAGGGGCAACCGGGTCCCGAGCGAACCCCTTTCGGCCCACCCGCCCGCCGAATCCTCCGGCACCGGTGGGCGGAGGCTCCCGGCGGTCGGTCCGTCGCTGGCGGCCGGGCTCGACGTGGATCGAGCCACCACCGACCCGG
>JAAZBK010000286.1 GCA_012513855.1 Acidimicrobiales bacterium | reverse complement strand
TCAGATCGAGCGGCCCGCGGCCTCCCAGTACTCGTCCTTCAGCAGGCGCTTGTAGAGCTTGCCGGTGGGGTGGCGGGGGAGCTCGTCGCGGAAGTCGATGGAGCGCGGGCACTTGACGTCGGCCAGGTGCTCGCGGCAGTACGCGATCAGCTCTGCCGCCAGCTCGGGAGTGCCGTCGACCCCGTCGACCGTCTCGACCACGGCCTTGACCGCTTCGCCGAAGTCGTCGTCGGGCACGCCGAACACCGCGGCATCGGCCACCGAGGGGTGGACCGCCAGGAGGTTCTCGGCCTCCTGGGGGTACACGTTCACACCGCCGGTGATGATCATGTACGCCTGACGGTCGGTCAGGTAGAGGAATCCCTCCTCGTCGAGCCGGCCGATGTCGCCGAGCGTCGACCAGCCGTTGGGGTGGCGGGAGGCCTTCGTCTTCTCGGGGTCACCGTGGTACTCGAACGCCGCCGATTCGAAGTAGATGGTGCCGGCCTCGCCCACCGGGAGCTCCTCACCGTCCTCGTCGCAGATGTGCACCGGTCCGAGGAGGCTGCGACCGACGGTGCCGGGGTGGGCGAGCCAGTCCTCGCTGTTGCAGTACACGAAGCCGTTGCCCTCGGTGCCCGCGTAGTACTCGTGGATGATCGGACCGAACCAGTCGATCATCGCCTGCTTGGCCGGCACCGGACAGGGAGCGGCGGCGTGCACGATCATCTTCATCGACGAGACGTCGTAACGGTCGCGCACCTCCTGGGGCAGCTTGAGCAGGCGCAGGAACATGGTGGGCACCATCTGGCACGCGCTGACCCGGTAGCGCTCGATGGTCGCGAGGAGGCCCTCGGGGTCGAAGCGCTCCATCATCACCACGGTGCCACCGACCTGGTTGGCCGACATGGAGTAGCGCAGCGGGGCGGCGTGGTACATCGGAGCGGGGGACAGGTAGACCGTGTCCTCGTCGAAGCCGAGCAGCAGCTGGGCGAGCGAGGTGACGGCCGTGGGCTGGTCGATGGTCCCGCCCGATATGGCCACCGAGACGCCCTTGGGACGGCCGGTGGTCCCGGAGCTGTAGAGCATGTCGTTGCCGGCGACGCGCTCAGCCAGCGGGGTGGTCGGCTGGGCGGCCACGGCGTCCTCGTAGGACTCGTGGCCGTCGATCGGGCCGCCGAGGGCGAAGCGGTGCTCGACCTTCGGGGTGTCGTCGACGATGCCTGCCGACTGCTCGGCGGTGTAGGCCGTACCGATGAAGGCACGCGCACCGCAGTTGTCGACGATGTAGGCGAGCTCCTCGGTGGTGAGCCGGGTGGAGCCGAACGTGTAGATGAGCCCCGCGTAGTGGGCGCCCCAGGCCAGCTCGAGGAACCGGACCTGGTTCTCTACGCACATGGCGACGTGGTCGCCCGGCTGGAGGCCGAGGGATCGGAAGAGGTTGGCCAGGCGGTTGGCCCGCTCGTCGAGCTCCGCGTAGGTGAGCGATTCGTCGGTGCCGGCCACGATCACGGCAGGGTGGTCGGGCTTGGATGCTGCGTAGATCCCGGGATGCATGGTCAGGACGGTATCCAACCGGTTGGCCCATTGCTTGACCGGACGGTCAAGAAATCCGGGCGGGGTGCAGGGTGCGGCGCCACCTGCGGTGATCCCAGGAATACTTGATGGATCAACCATGTTCGTTCGAGGTGACCGGGGCAGCGTCCCGGTGGTTCGACACCCCTCCGACCAGGATCGAGTGAGACGTGACCAATGCAGCCCACCCCGCCGTCGACGTCCGTCGAGCAGAGGATCGGTTCAAGACCGAGATCAGCTGGTTGGACTCCAAGCACTCGTTCTCCTTCGGCCACCACCACGACCCGGCCAACACCCACCACGGGCTGCTGCTCGTCAACAACGACGACATCGTCCTGCCCGGCACCGGGTTCGACACCCATCCCCACCGGGACATGGAGATCGTGACCTGGGTGCTCCAGGGATCGCTGGTGCACCAGGACTCCGAAGGCAACACAGGCGTCATCTACCCGGGCCTGGCCCAGCGGATGAGCGCCGGCACCGGCATCCTCCACTCGGAGAAGAACGACGCCTGGCGTCAGGGCGTGGGTGACGTCCACGAGGAACCGGTGCGCTTCATCCAGATGTGGGTGCTGCCCGACGAGCGGGGCATCGACCCCGGCTACGAGCAGCTCGAGATCAGCGACGACCGGCTCCGGGAGGGCCTCGTGCCCGTGGCCACCGGCATGGATCGCCATGTCGACGAGGCGGCTATCCGCATCAAGAACCGCTTCGCCACGCTCCACGCGGCGCGGATGGAGGCCGGCGACCTGGTCTCGGTTCCCGAGGCGCCGTTCAACCACGTCTTCGTGGCCCGTGGCGACATCGATCTCGAGGGCGCAGGACGCCTGGCCGAGGGCGACGCCGTTCGCCTGACCGGCGTCGACGGCCAACGAATCACCGCCCACGACGACGCGGAGATCCTCATCTGGGAGATGCACGCCGGCGCGGCCTGAAGCACCAGCCGAGCTGTTCTCACATCGCCGGAGCCGGCGCCGCTGGTCCGAACGGCTCCTCGTTCCGCCGTTAGCCTTGGCCGATGGCTTCCGTGGACTCGATGTATGCCGTGGAGCTGGGGTTCGCGCCCGCATCGCACGCCTTCCCCGATGCCGAGCGGCCACCGCTCCTGAGAGCCCGCACCCGCGGGGCCACGCCCTACGGAGACGAGGGAGTCGAGCTCCAGATCTGCGAGGCCATCGACATGGCGCAGGACGACACGGTGCGACCAGACCTGTTCTCCTTCGGCTTCGACCAGGTCGACCTGGTTGAACACGACTCGATCCAGGCGGTGTTGACCGAGATCCGCGACGCTGGGCAGATCTCCGATGTGGCGGCGCTGGAACTCCGGGCCGCCCTCGACGGCGTGGTCCTGCGGTGTTCGAGCGGCAAGCAGCTCACGGTGCTGTTCGTGGCCGACGAGGGTCTGATCATGCGCCACGGTCGTCCGAACCGCCTGTCGCCCGGCGGTCAGGGCTCCAAGGGGATGAACGGCCACGGCCCGGCGGTGGCCGTCCACTGCGACCAGGACGTGCACGGAACCCCGATGCGCCAGCTCATGGACGGCCGTGCACCTGAGCTCTTCCGCCACGACTCGCCCGACGGCCACAACCACGACGCCCCGCTGATGGTCGTGAACCTGTGGATCCCCCTGCACCAGATCACCCAGCCGCTGGTCCTGGCCGACGGTCGCAGCTTCGATCGGCTCAGCCACCAGCTCCGCTACGGCCTGGCCACCGATTCGTTCCTCGACCGTGACGAGGATCAGACCGTCAACGACATCTGGGCGTTCCTCCACGATCCCGGCCAGCGCTGGTACCTCAGCTCCGAAATGGACCACAGGAGCGCCTACGTGTTCAACACCTTGAGCACGCCCCACGCCTCGGCATCTCTGCCAGGGGAGGACGTGGCTGAGCGGTTCTACCTGGCCCTCGAGGCAGCCGAAGGGGCGATCGTTGCCGGCGACGTCGCACGATTGCGTGAGGTGCTGGCCGGCGCGGAGGGCATCGATGTGCCCGGGCGCACCACCCCTGCGCTGGGCCGGGCCATCGCCGAGATGGTCGCGCTGGTGGCAGAGGCGAACGACGACCCCGAAGGGATCTGCAGGGCAGCGTCAGCGGAGTGGTCTGCGAGGTCGAAGCGCGCCCGCGGACGCGTTGTGCGCACCTCGCTGGAACTGCGGATCGTGGTCTCGGTGGCCGACTGATCCCTAGCCGTTGGCCTGAGGGCTCAAGCCCCCAGGATGCCGAGGATGTCGGGGTAGCGCATGATGTGCGCGCCGCCGTCGATGAGCTGGAGCGTCCCGGACACGAACGACGACTCGTCCGACGCCAGGTAGGCGACCAGGCCGGCGATCTCGTCGGGGTGGGCGTGACGGCCGAGCGGCGTGTTCTCCGCGTAGCCCTCGACGATTGCGGGCACGGCGAACGCGCCCTCGGTGAGCGAGGTGCGGACGAATCCCGGACCGATGGCGTTGACCCGGATCCCCTGGGGGCCCAGTTCGAGCGCAGCCACCTCGACGAGCATGGCTACGCCGGCCTTGGACGAGCAGTAGGCGGCCATTCCGGTGCCGGCCTGCACGGCGTTGAGCGAGGCGGTGACCACGATGGAGCCGCCCGCCGTCATGTGCGGAGCGGCGTGCTTGATGAGGAGGAACGGCCCGGTGAGGTTGACGTCGAGCACCCTGGACCACTCGTTGAGGTCGCAGTCGACGATCCGCTGCGGCCCGCCGATGCCGGCGTTGGCGAAGGCGATGTCGAGGCGACCGAACCGGTCGATGGCCACTTCCACCAGAGCGGCGACGTCGGATTCGTCGGAGGCGTCGCCCTCCAAGGTGGCCAGGAGTCCGGGGTCGAGATCCTCGGCGACCCGGGCAAGGGCCGCCCCGTCGCGGTCGCTGATGACCACGCGGGCGCCCTCGGCGATGAAGCGACGGGCGGTCGACAGCCCGATCCCCGACGCTCCGCCGGTGATCACGGCGACCCGGCCGTCCAGCCTTTGCGATGTCGGCACGGGATCAGACATGGGTGCTGGCCTGCTCCCGCCAGGTCTCGGAGTTGTCCCTCACCGTCTCGACGATCTTGTCCCAGCGGGGCAGGCCCTCGGTGATCTTCATGTCGAAGGAGGTGGCACCCCTGAACTCGAGGATCTGGATGCCCTCGGGTCCGGCCGCGTAGGCGTACGGCGCTCCGGCGGGAACGAAGAAGCCTGCTCCGGCCGGCACCACCCGGTTGCCCAGCCGGGCCTCGCCCGAGACCACGAAGTACAGGCAGTCGGCGCTGTGGGAGTGGCGGGGCAGGACGTAGTTGGGGCCGAACCACGACCAGACCAGGCTCATGTCGCCTTCGCGGTAGAGCACCTTCACGACGTGGCCGCCCGACAGAGCCCACTCCATGAACTGGTCGTTGGCCTCGGGGTCGAACTCGGGCATCGACATCATGTCGGTCTCGTGGAGTTGCGGCGCCTCGACCGGCGGGCCGAAGAACGAGATGCCGGACTTAGTGGTCGGGGTGGTTTCTGGGCTGGTCACGGTGACCTCCTGGTCAGAGGGTCGGGTCGACGACGACCTTGAGGTCGTCGGGGTGAGGTCGGGTCAGGAGCGCCTCCAGTTCGGAGAGCGGGGCGGTGCGCGTGAGGAGCAGAGCCGGGTCGACCGCGCCGCTGGCGAAGGCGTCGACCACGGTCTGGAACTCTCCGGGCTGGTAGTAGATCGCGAACCGCAGGGAGAGCTCCTTGAGCATCGGCACCAGGGGGACGTAGGTGTCGGGCTCGTAGCAGACGCCGGCGATCACGATCCGGCCGTGCGTGCTGGCCGCCGCGGAGGCCACGTCGAGCAGGCCCGGCTTACCTGCGCAGTCGACGACCACGTCGAAGGAACCCTCGACCGGCCCGGCCCCGGGGTCGTGGGTGGCGTCGACTTCGAAGGTCTCGGCAGTGGTTCGACGTGCCGGTGCGGGATCGGACACCACGATGGACCCGGCGCCCATCTGCCGGGCCCAGGTGGCGGTGGTCAGACCCACCGCGCCGGCTCCGATGACCAGCACCCGGTCTCCACCGACGATCTCGGCTGCTCGGGCCACGTGAAGGCCGACGGCGAACGGCTCGACCAGCGGCCCGTGCGCGTCCGGGACCGAGTCGGGGAGCGGGAAGGCCAGATCGGCGCTGACCCGTACGTACTCGGCAAAGCCGCCGTGGCCGCCTCCGAGGCCGACGAGGGCGGCGTTGGTGCAGTGGGCGACGTGTCCCGTCCGGCACGCGTCGCAGTTCAGGCAGGCGAAGACCGGCAGGACCGCGGCTCGGGATCCGTCGGCCCACGTGCCAGCCACCTCGGCTCCCGCCGCGACGACCTCGCCGGCCAGTTCGTGACCCATCACGGTGCCGGCGGGCATGGCTCCCCGGGCGGCGACGTCGGAGCCGCACACCCCGCAGCCGGTGACCCGCAGGACCAGATCACGGGGACCGGGCGTGGGGTCGTCGATCCCCCGGACCGAGAGAGACCCGTCGGGTTCGATGACGGCAGCTCTCATGTTCACTCCGGGATCCGGTGGACGCTGGCCTCCGAGCGGTTGAATGCTCTAGAGGTTTGGACAACCTAGATCGCCCTCCGGCCCTCTGCCACCACGCCCGGGCGTCGCTTCGCCCGACACGAGGATCGATTCGGTCCTCGCACCGTCCGTGTCGTTATGGTTGATCAGGCTTTGCCCCCACAGCACTGACTAACGACACGCCGCGGGCGGCGTGAGAGAGGCACCGATCACCGAAGCGGGCGCTTCAGCGCAGAAGTCACTGAGTCGCGACCCGGCGCCCTCGGACCCTCCGTCCGCAGAGGCGGCGCCGGGACGCATCTCACGCGAGCTACCGCTGAAGTCGGTGGCGGCCGCGGTGTTGGTGGCCGCGGTCGTCTGGTACCTGTTCGTCCTCGACACGGCCGCCGACAACGACGTCGTCGGTGGGTTCCGCACCCTCTTCGACGGTGTCCCCGAGCTGCCCGGCATGCTCACCGACACCGACGCCTTCTCTTCGTGGTGGACCTACATGGGTCAGCAGGAGGGGTGGGGCAACATCTTCGAGAACGTGCTCGATCACGTGCGCCTCGTAGCCACGTCGATGTTCTTCGCCTCGGTCATCTCGGTGGCCGCCGGGATCCTCATCCACCGCGTACGCCTGCTGCGGGGCCCGCTCATGGGCGTGGCCTCGGTTCTGTTGACGATTCCATCGTTGGCGCTCTTCGCGTTCTTCATCTCCGTGCCCGGCATCGGCGTCGGCGACCGCGGACCGATCATCGCCCTGTCGCTGTACTCGGTGCTACCGATCCTTCGGAACACCGTCACCGGGCTGGGACAGGTCGACCAGTCGATCATCGAATCGGCGAAGGGCGTCGGTCTGAGCGCGTTCCAGCGGCTGGCTCGCATCGAGCTGCCGTTGGCCTGGCCGGTGATCCTCACCGGTATCCGGGTCGCCACCCTGCTCAACATCGGCATCGCCGCGATCGCTCCTCTCGTGGGGGGCACGGGCCTGGGCGGGTACGTGCGAGACGGCCTGCAGCGCTTCCCGGACGTCACGGCGGTGGAGCGGATGTGGACCGGCGTGATCGCAACCGTCCTCCTCGCCCTGGTGGTCGACATCTGCTTCGCCCTGGTGGGCCGCCTCACCACCTCGAAAGGACTTCGCTCGTGAGCGTGCTCCCAGCTGTACCCGCGCCCAAGATCCGCTTGGAGGGAGTCGGCAAGATCTACCCAGGGTCGGATACCCCTGCGGTCGAGGCGCTCGACCTCGACGTACCCGAGGGGGAGATCCTCGTCCTCGTCGGTCCTTCCGGCTGCGGGAAGAGCACCACCCTGCGGCTCGTGAACCGGATGATCGAGCCGACCTCGGGCCGGATCCTGTTCGACGGTGAGGACGTCACCTCGGTCAACCCCGACGCCCTCCGCCGCCGCATGGGCTACGTCATCCAACAGATCGGGCTCTTCCCCCACCAGACCATCGCTCAGAACGTCGCCACCGTGCCCCGCCTCCTCGGCTGGGACAAGAAGCGCATCACCGAACGCGTCGACCACCTCCTCGACCTCACCGGCCTGGACCCGTCGATCTATCGCGATCGCTACCCGAAGGAGCTCTCCGGAGGGCAGGCGCAGCGGGTTGGTGTGGCGCGCGCCCTCGGTGCCGACCCCGAGGTCCTCTTGATGGATGAGCCTTTCGGAGCCATCGATCCGATCACGCGAGACCGTCTCCAGAACGAGTTCCTGCGACTCCAGGGAGAGATCGAGAAGACGATCGTCTTCGTCACCCACGACATCGACGAGGCGATCAAGATGGGAGACCGCATCGCGATCCTGGGCGAGCGCTCGGTGATACGGCAGTTCGACACCCCCGAGCGGATCCTCGCCTATCCGGTCGACGACTTCGTCAGCGACTTCATCGGTTCGGGCTCCACGCTCAAGGGTCTCAACTTCGAGCGCGTGCGCGACATCGAATGGAACAACGACTTTCCGCTGGCGGAGGTCGGGAGCGACCCGGCCGAGGCCCGCCGCCGGCTGGAGGCCTCGCCGGAGACCTGGCTCCTGGTACTCGACGCGGAGCAGCGCCCACTGCGCTGGGTCAACGACCGCCACCTGGCCACCGCTGGAGTCGACCTGGCCACCGCCGGGCCGGAGGTGATCGCCAAGGTCCTGCCTAACGCCACCTTGCACGACTGCCTCGAGGAGCTGTTGCTGTCCAACGCCGGTCAGGCGGTGGTCGTCGACGAGCGAGGGAGGTACCAGGGGATCATCGACGTCGACCGCTTGGCCGACGTGTTGAAGCGCATGCGGTCCGAAGCGAAGAAGCACTACGACGCCCTGGCCGAGGACCCCGAGGCAGCCTCGTGACGGCGGCGAGACCAGGGGGCACCCGTCCGCCCGGTCTGAGGTTGATCAGGACCAACGCCGAACTGTTGGTCACGCCGCTCATCGTGGTGGCCGGTGTGGTGCTGCTGCGCGCCAACTACAACAGCGCCGACCGGAGCTTCGCCGACGAGCGAGCGCTGGCCTGGGAGCGGAACCTCAGACCTCAGCTGGAACAGCACATATCGCTCACTCTGTGGTCGACGATCCTCACCGTTGCCATCGCCGTGCCCTTGGGCATCCTGCTCACCCGGGCCTCCTACCGCCGCCTCGCGGGGCCCGTGCTGGCGGTGGCCACGTCGGGTCAGGCCATCCCCGCCTTCGGGCTCTTGGTGCTCGCGTTCGCATGGCTCGGGAGCGGACCGTGGACCGCGATCTGGGCCCTCACGTTCTTCACCGTCCTGCCGGTGCTCCGCAACACCATGGTCGGGCTCGACCAGGTGAGCCAGCCGATCATCGAGGCCGGTCGGGGCATGGGGCTCACCAGGACACAGGTGCTCCGCCAGATCGAGCTGCCCCTGGCAGTGCCGATCATCCTGGCGGGAGTGCGCACCGCTCTGGTCATCAACGTCGGCATGGCGGCACTGGCCTACCTGATCGGCGGTGGAGGCCTGGGGGCCACCATCAGTGCCGGGATCCAGCTCAGCCGTGACCTCGTCGTCATCACCGGAGCGGTGATGACCGCCCTCGTGGCCCTTTCCATCGACTGGATCGCGGCCCTGATCGAAAAGGCGCTACGTCCGCGCGGTCTCTGACCGCCGGGTCGCCTCCTCGAAACCAAAAGCAACCAAGGAGAGAGCAGTTTCATGTTCACCCACAAGAGACATCGCAGGCTGGCGGGAGTTCTCACCGCCCTCGTGCTGTTGACAGCCGCCTGTGGCAGCGACGATGACGACAACGCGGCCAGCGACACCCCCGAGGCTGGTGCCACCGAGAACGGCGGGGCCGACGAGGTGTGCGAGACGGCCCAGGACGAAGACGATTCGGTGGAATCGCTCGCCGACCTCGACTTCAGCGGCATCTCGGTCAACGTCGGATCGAAGGACTTCGTCGAACAGTTCGTGCTCGGCAACCTTCTGATCGTCGGCTTGGAAGCCGGTGGGGCCAGCGTCACCGACTCCACCAACCTGGGCGGCACCCTCGTCAACCGTGAGGCGCTGCTTGCCGGCGAGATCGATGCCTACTTCGACTACAACGGCACCGGCTGGACGAACTTCTTGGAGCAGGACGATCCCAGCTTCGACTCCGAGGAGCTCACCAACGACGTCTGTGTCGGCGATCTCGCCGAGAACGACGTCCGCTGGCTCGGGGTGTCGCCGTTCAACAACACCTACGGCTTCGCCACCGCCGGCGATTCCGACGCAGCAGGTGGCGACCTGCAGGCCATGGCCGACTACGTCACCGAGAACGAAGATGCCACGGTCTGCCTCGAGACCGAGTTCCCGAACCGTCCCGACGGAATGGTGCTCTTCGAGGAGGCCACCGGCGTGGTGATCCCCGATGCGCAGACCCAGATCCTCGAGACGGGCGTGATCTACGAGGAGACGGCCAGCGGAAACTGCACCTTCGGTGAGATCTTCACCACCGACGGTCGGATCCCCGCTCTGGGCCTGGACGTGGTCGACGACCCGGGTGTGTTCATCCTCTACAACGTGTCGCTGACGATGAAGGACGGCCTCTACCAGGAGGCTCCCGAAGAGTTCGAGGCGATCGCTGACACGCTGCTGAACATCCTCGACGCCGACACCATGGCCGAGTTGAACCGGCAGGTCTCGGCCGACGGGAAGGATCCCAAGGTGGTGGCCACCGAGTTCCTGACCGCCCAGGGACTCATCTGACCTGGGAGCCGGCTGGCTGACCCAGACCGGGTCGACCCAGACATCGAGTGGCCCTCGCCCCCACACCAGTGGGGGCGAGGGCCACTTCGCGCACGGATCCGCTCGAACTGGTGCGTCGGCGGCACCCGGCAGGGGTCAGGGGGTCAGCACCGATCGAGGTGCCGCCGCCGCCCGTTCCGCTCGAGTTGGGAGATCCAGTCGGTTCGGACTCAGCCGAACCGATAGGTGATGCGACCGCGGGTGAGGTCGTAGGCGCTGACCTCGAGCTGGATCCTGTCACCGGGGAGTACCCGGATCCGGTGGCGTCGCAGCTTGCCGCTGATGTGGGCGAAGACCTCGTGGTCGTTCTCGAGTCGCACCCGGAACGTGCCGCCCCGCAGTTCTTCTTCGACGACCCCTTCTAGAACGATCTGGTCGGCCTTGGTCTTCGTCACGCATTGCTCCTCGAGGCAGTTACGTCAACCGACCATAGGGGGCGCGACGCCGATTTCCACCCTGAGCTGGGCTGATCACGACGGGGAGGTGGCGAAGTTGCCGGTCATCGGGTCTCCTCAGGTGGTCGCGGCCTCTACCCCTCGTTCGAGGTAGGGCCAGGCGACGTCGGGTTCGAGGCCGCCGCACAGCGGGTGGAGGGTGAGCAGCCCGTGGTCGCGCAGCACCTGGCGGGCTCCATCGGGGGTGACGACGCGGTGGGCGCCCTCTGCGCTGCGCAGCTCAGCGACCGAGGTGGCCGATGAGAGGCTCGCGGTGTCGAGCGCGGTGCCCGCATCCCGGTTCCACTGCTGGTAGGCGACTGCGTCGACCAGGAGTGATTCACCGACCTCGTCCCAACCGGTGTCGACGTCGTCGGCCACGAACACCGCATAGGGGGCGGCGGGGGACGGGAGCACGCAGATGCCGGGATCGTGGCCGGCCTCTCGAGACGATTCCTCGTAGGCCTCGAGCAGCCCGGGGGCGTCGGTCTGGGCGAAGAAGCCGATGCCGTTGCGCCCGGCCCGCCGGGCGGCCGCGAGCGACGCACCGCCCCAGGCCAGGGTGGGCCGCGGAACGGTGAGCGGCGCCGGCGTCACCCGGACGGTGTCGGCTCCGACTGCCGAGCGATCGAGCAGGTCGAGGAGCTGGGCGAGCTTCTCATCCGCGATCCGGCCGCGGCGGTGGTAGTCGACGCCGTACAGCTCGTACTCGACCGGGCGGTATCCGATGCCGAGGACCACCATGGACCGGCCCTCGCTGAGGTGGTCGAGGGTGACGATGTCCTCGGCGAGGCGGACCGGATCGTGGAGGGGGAGCAGCGCCACCGCCACCACGATGGGGCTCGAAGTGGTGGCCGCGGCCATGGCTCCGGCCATCATCAATGGTGAGGGGAGGTAGCCGTCGTCGGTGGCGTGGTGTTCCGAGACGACGATCGACGCGCACCCGTGCTGGTCGACGTAGCGGGCCATGTCGACCGCGGCGCGGTGCCGGGCGGCGCGCCCCGGACCGTCGGCCCCGGGGGCGCGGAGGTCGAAGCGCACGACGAACATTCAGGCGCTCCCGGAGGTCATGCGGGTGGCCCGGAACGTGCGCTGGGCGATGCGCCATCCGTCTGAGGTGCGGACGAGGACGTCGTCGTACTGGCCGACGGTGTCGAACCACGTGCCGGGATCCTCGAGAAGCGTGAGGACCGCGTGCACGTAGCAACGGCTGGTGGCCCGGGCCCCGCTGGATTCGACGTCGATCGCCATGTTGGTGAGCATGTGGTTGGTGGCGCCGAAGCCGGCGTGCGCGTCCTCCATGAACGAGGTGATGCCCTCGGCGGTGGTCCAGCCACCGATGTCGCCGTAGTCGGCCGCCACATCGTCGGTGAAGCAGGTGCGGAGCAGCGCCCAGTCCCTGGTGTCGATGGCTGTTGCGTACCGGGCCAGAAGCTGTTCGATGAGATCGACCTCGCTCACCTCAGCGGCTCCGTCTTGGTCGAGCCGCTCCACATCTCCATGATCGGGCCCATGCGGGCCACCACCTCGTCGAAGGTGAAGTACCCCAGCCCGGCCTGGAGCATGGCCCCGCTGTAGAGCAGCAGTGCGGCGTCGAGCAGGTAGGCGTCGGTGTCGGGTCCGAGGGCGACCTCGAGGCGTCGGAGGACGTCGGTACCGATCTCGTTGCGGACCCGCTGCACCTCGGGGTCCATGGCCACCAGCGAGGCCAGGACCGCCTTCTGCAACTCGGGCTCCCGCGTGAACATCGCTGACATCTCCTGCAACGAGTCGACGAGGCGCGCTGAGATCGGGGCGTAGAGGTCGGGTTCGGGCGTTGGGAGCCCGCGGTAGATGCGCCAGATCAGTTCGGCGACCAGGTGCTCCTTGGAGGAGAAGTAGTTGTACGCCGTGGTGTGGGTGACGCCGGCTCGAGTGGCGACGTCGCGAAGGCCGAGCTTCTCGTAGCCAACCTCCCGCAGGGCAGCGAGCGCCGCGTCGAGGAGGCTGTCGACGGTGGCCGCCTGGCGCTCGGTGAGCCACTGCCGGGTCGACGGAGTGTGGTCGCTCGTGTCGTGTGCTGCCATCAGGTCTGGTTCTTCCAGGAGGCCACGCTCGGTCGTCTCCGAGGGTGATCGATCGCGGTTATCTTTGACATTCGTGTTTACGAGTGTCAAGCACGGACCGGAGGTACACCCATGAAGGTCCTGGTCACTGGAGCCACCGGCTTCGTCGGTTCGCACACCGCGGCCGCGCTCACCCGCGCCGGCCATCACGTGCGGATCCTGGCCCGCGATCCGAACCGGGTACCGGGGGTCCTCTCGCCACACGGGATAGATCCGGAGGTGGCCCCCGGCGACATGACCGACCCCGACGCCGTGAAGCGCGCCCTCGACGGCTGCGACGCGGTCATCCACGCGGCGGCACAGGTCGGTGTGGGCGGAGGCGGAACCGCCGATGACGCCAACGTGCGTGGCGTCCGAACCGTGATCGGGTCGGCCATCGAAGCCGGTGTCGAGCGCATCGTCTACACCTCGTCGGTTGCCGTCCACGTACCGTTGGACGAGCCGCTGATCACCGTCGACAGTCCGCTGGCCGAACCGATGTCGCCCTACGCCGCGTCGAAGGTGGAGTCCGAGCGCCTGGTGCGGGCCTGGCAGGCCGACGGCCATCCCGTGAGCACCGCGGTGCTCGGTGGTGTGTACGGGCCCGTGGCCCCCTCCCTGGTGAGCAGCTTCACCCCGATCCTGGCCGCGGTGGAGACGATGATGCTGGTGCCCCCGGGAGGCACCTGCGTGATCGACGTACGCGACGTGGCGAGCCTGCTCACCCGCATGGTCGAAGCAGCCGACGCACCGCCCCGGGTCCTGGCCGGGGGTCACTTCGTGACCTGGGCCGAATGGGTCGACGCCCTTGCCGAGGCGGCGGGCCGGCCCATCGTGAACCAGGTTGTGACCGAGGAGGAGATGCTCGACTTCGGCCGCCAGATGGAGGCGTCGGTGCCCGAGGGCGAGGACGCTCTGATCACCGAGGAGGCCGCCATCGTCATGACCCGCTGGGCTCCCCACGATGATCGTTCGTCGCTAGCGCGCTTCGGCATCGAGCTCACCCCGCTCACCCAGACGTTCGCCGACACCCTCGCCTACCTGAGAGAGATCGGTCGCCTGCCCGCGGAGATCTGACCCGGCCGGCCTCTCGCGATTGGGCCGAGTCAGCCGGCCTGCAACGTGAGGAGGGCGATCTCGGGCGGGGCGCCGACGCGCACCGGCGGTCCCCAGGATCCGACGCCCCGCGACGTGTAGAGCGCCATGTCGCCCACCCGCTCGAGCCCGGCCACGTGGCCCTGCTGTAGCTGCACCAGGAGGTGGATCGGCCACATCTGGCCGCCGTGGGTGTGGCCCGAGATCTGGAGGTCGACCTCGTTGTCCCGAGCCTCACCGGCCAGCACCGGCTGGTGCGACAGGAGGATCACCGTGTGGTCGGCGCTCGTGCCCTCCACCGCTGACGGGATGTCGGGGCCGGATCCCGATGCATCACCGGTGACGTCGTCGACGCCGGCCACCACGAAGGTGGATCCGTTGCGGTCGATCTCGAAGTGCTCGTTGCGCAGGACGCGGATGCCGAGGGTGGGGAGGAAGTCGACCCACTGCGTGGCTCCGGAGATGAACTCGTGGTTGCCGGTCACGAAGACCGTGCCGTGGGTCGATTCCAGCTCAGCCAGCGGCGCGGCGTCGTCGCCCAGGTGCTCGACGTCGCCGTCGACCAGGTCTCCCACGATCGCCACCAGGTCTGGTTCCAGCTCGTTGACCCGCTTGACGACTTCGGCCATCCACGCCCGGTCTCGCAAGCCCACGGTCAGGTGGATGTCGGTGAGCACGGCGATCCGCAACCCGTCGACTGCCGGGTCCGGTCGGGTCATCGGAACGGACACCTCCTTCACGGCGATGTCACGCGCCTCGAAGAATCCCACGGCCGTGGTGACGACCGCGATGGCGACCGATGCTGCCGCGATGACCCGGGCGACGGTCGCCGGCTCCGGCGACGTGGGGTCAGACGATCTCGACCGGCGGCGAATCGCCCAGCGGGGCAGTTCGGCCACCGCGAGGGTGAGCGCCAGATAGAAGAACACGGCGAGCATCACGTAGCCCGCCACCGCCACCCGAGCGACCGGCGAGCCGGGAACGATCCGGGGCACGAGGATCGTCCCGAACGTGACGACCACCGAGCCGATGAGCACCCGGCCGCCCAGTCGCTGCCGGGGCCCCTGCGGGAAGGGATCCAACACGAGGCGCCGCCGTAGGTAGACGACGATCGCGGCGACCGCAGCGATCGCGATCGCCAGCACGACCACGATCAGCGCACCCATGGCCGTGCAGCCTCGCAGAACTCGCGATCTGGTTGCGAGAGCGCATGTGAGAGCGCCCGGACCGGCTGCGAGAGACGATGATGTCGGGTCTGGAGCAGTCGCGAGATGGAGAGAGGGTCCAATGAGTCGAACCGGTCGTTGCCTGTGCGGAGCCGTCAGCTACAGCGTCGAGGGCGATCCGATCGCCACCGCGGTCTGCCACTGCGAGCACTGCCAGCGCCAGAGTGGCTCGGCCTTCTCGGTGAACCTGATGGTGCACGAGTCCCAGCTCACGGTCGATGGTGAGATGGGCACCTACGAGGAGATGGGCGAACGTGGCGACGCGGTCTACGTCCGCCGGCGATTCTGCGGCAACTGCGGTTCGGCGTTGATCTCCGAGTTGGTCCAGGCGAACGGCATGGTGGCGGTGAAGGTGGGAACGCTCGACGACAAGAGCGACATCCAGCCCGTGGCCGAGGTGTGGTGCGTCGACCGTCAGCCGTGGGTCGAGCTGCCGGGCATCGCCATCTCGCTCGACCAGGAGTCCTGAGCCGAGGGTTCAGGCCGACGACGGGACCACCGTGTTGAGGCCCCGTCCCCGACGCCACTCGTCGTCCGCGATCCGCTCGAAGCCGGCTCGCACCAGCTTGGCGACCCGTAGGTCGGGATCGAAGGGTTCGACGGGGCGGACGACCACCCCTTCCGCGGCGCCGTCTGACCACTTTGACCGGAGTGCCAGCTCCTCGAGCCCGTCGAGGTCGAAGCGGCCGGTCCCGAGCAGCGGCGGAGCAGCGAGGCCGGTCGACGCCAGGACCTCGCGTCGCTCCTGGCCGTCGACGTAGGAGCCGTCGGCACCACGCAGGTCGAGGGCCACGAACCACGACGGCAGGTCGCGGTACGCGACGGTGTGCGTGAGGTAGAGCCACTCGCCGTACAGCACCGATCCTGGAGCGAGCAGCGGCTGCAGACGATCGAAGTTGGTGGCCGTCCACGCCCGGAGCGCGCCGAACTGCCCAGCCCGGTCGATGCTGCCGGGGCCGGCCCGACCCGAACACTGGAGGATGCCGTCATCGACCCAAACCATGACGTTGGCCCCGTCGAGCTTCTCCTCGACCATCAGGTCGACGCCCAGGAGGGCCTCCCTTTCCCGGCGACCCAATACGAGGTCGTCGGCGGTACCCCGCCCGTCGACCAGGTGCGGGATCCGTGGGTAGGAGAACGCCGCGCTCACGCGTAGGCGCCCATGGTCGCCTCCAGGGTCCAGACCTCGACGTCGTCGAAGTTGGTCCGGGCCCGGAACTCGTCTCGCTCGCACAAGATGGCCAGGTCGCCCGTGCCCATGGTGCCGTTGCCCAGGTGATCGATCAGCGTGGACCCGGTGCTGGCGCCATCTCGCAGTCTCCTGAGGAAGTCGGCATCCCACGTGACGGCGTGAAGCTGCCACGGTGGCTCGTCCGACGAGGCGAGGCGGAGGAAGCGTTCGAGCTGCTCGGCGGCCGCCCTCCGGTCTCCGCTGGCGTTGGCGATGTGGTTCCCGGTCTCAACGATGCTCGTCACGGGTATGACGAACCGGGTCAGACCCTCCTCCAACAGAGCCGCGAACTCCTCCCGGATCCGATCGCGGTCCTGGTTGCGCCCGGGGACGTCCACCAGGTTGCACAGCACCGAGGTGTCGATGAAGCGGACGGTCAGGGCCATGTCAGGAGGTCCCGAACAGTTCGTCCATCAACGCCGAGGCACTCCGTCCGGCACCGGCGGGGCGCAGCCGATCACCTGTAGCAGCGGCTCCGAGGGTCCCGGCGGCCACCACGTTGAAGTAGTTGGGAAGTTCGGTGAGCCGGTGCAGCCGCGTCCAACCGGCATCGTCGCGGATGCAGATGAACACCCCGTCGTGGTCGGGTCCGGGGAGAGCGTCGAGCATGGCCGGGCTGTGGGTGGTGGCGAGGGTCCGAACGTGACGAGCCTTGGACTCCTCGAGCACGCGCTGGACGATGGCGGCGGCCTGGGAGGGGTGGAGTCCGTTCTCCACCTCTTCGATCACCAGCGTGGATGGAGAACCCTGCGGAGTCGCCGAGGAGCGTTCGGCATCATCGGAGGCCTCCAGCAGGGCGGCCATGATCGCCAGGACCCGCAACGTGCCGTCGGACATCAGGCGGGTGGGGATGGTGGTCTCCACGTCGCCGATCACCTCGCGCTGCACGAGCATGAGATCGCCGAGCGGCGATTCCTCGGTGTCGATCGAGACGATGTTGCTCTCGGTCAGGCTGCGCATCGTGGTGAGCAGCCGGTCGGCCGTCGCAGGGTGCTCCAACAGGGCCCCGAGCACGGCCGAGACGTTGTCGGCGTGGCGGCGGAGGCGGTTGTCCCGGGCCGGCACGTAGTGGCGCATGGCCTGGGGGACGGGGTCGAGCACGAACACGTCGGCGAGGGTGCCGAGCACCGTGGTGGCGGCTTGGTGTACGCCTCGCCCGGCGACGGTCGTGGCGGGGATCCTGGTTACGACCTGGCTGGTCAGGAGCTGCGACGCCCTGAACGTGACCGGCTCGCTCATGGCGCTGCGGCCCTTGTGCCAGCGTGCGTCTAGATCGGCGGAGTCGGGGTCCGGCGGCTCGCTGCGCAGGAGGGTGCGGGGCTTGCCCCGGGAGCCGACCGGCTCGGTCCAGAGGTGCTCGTCCACGATCTGCACCACCGGTCGGACCGATACGGCCACGTCGAGGTGGTAGCGCTGCTCGCTGGTGGCCACGGTGCAGCCCAGCTCGAAGCGGTCCGCGCCCAGAGGGGCACATCCCTCTGCCCCGCCACGGACCACCGGTCCGTCACGTCCACCGTCGAGCAGGTCTCGGATCTCGCCGCCGGAGGCGAGCCGAGAGAGCACCGAGAGTCCGTCGAGCACGTTCGACTTGCCGCTGCCGTTTCGGCCCACCAGCAAGGTCAGGTCGGACAGCGGAAGGGTGACGTCCCTGACGCTCTTGAACGCCGGGAGCCTGACCTCCTCCAGGATCGCCGTGGGCTCCACGCCGTCATCGTAGGTTCGGCGTTCCGGTGGGACGGCACGGCCCTGTTCAGAGGGCGAACGAAGCGGCCAGCTGGTGCTGGAGAAGGGCGTCGAGCGGATCATCGTGGTCGAGACGACCAGCCGCACCGTGGTGCCGGGCGCACCTCGTCTGGATCCCGGTCGAGTGGAGGTCTTCGATGGCGACCGCCCCGGACCTGAAGCACGTGACGGGGCGGGTTCGGTCGCGAGGTCAGCGCGGCCCTCACCCGAGATCGACCGGATCGGCGCGAGCGTCGCACGGCTCATCCCCGAAGGGTCCTGGGTGGAACTCGGCATCGGCGTCCTGCCGAGCGCCGTCCTCGAACATCTGGCCGCCGATCAGGTGTCCGGGTTCCTCTGCGGGGTGGTTGGCAGCGACCTGCTCGCCGCCACCGAGAACTGGCGTGCTGGTGGTCGAGCGGTCCCGATGGTTGCAGCGATGGTCTGCGGAGCGGAACCTCTGGTGCGACGAGCGGTCGAGGACGATCAGCTCAGCCTCGCTCCGCCGGAGCTCACCCACGCCGCGTCTGATGCCCTACCCCTCGTGGCCATCAACGCAGCGTTGTCGGTCGACCTCACGGGCACGGTGAACACCGAACGCAGCGGCGGCCGGCTGGTCTCGGGCAGAGGGGGACATCCGGACTTCTCGCGCCGAGCCCACATGTCTCCGGGTGGCATCAGCATCGTGGTCCTGCGCTCCCGTGACCGCCACGGCAATCCGACGATCGTGCCGCGCTTGTCGATGCGGGAGCGTTCGACGTGCGGCGCCCACGTCGACGTGGTCGTGACCGAGTTCGGGGTTGCAGATCTGCGAGGGCTCGCGCTCGCGGATCGGGCGCCGGCGCTCGTCGCGGTGGCACATCCCGATGATCGGGCGGCGCTGGCCGGGGCCCGTTCACCTCAGCAGGTGTGCAGCTGACCGGTCCCCGTCGGGGTCGCAGGTGCAGGCGATCGCCTCTTCTCCCTTGGGTTCGGCGGAGTGTTCCGGGCGCCGCAGACGCGCTCGACGCTGACCCGACTAGCGGGGGTCGAGTCGGCGCGCAGCTAGGTGGCCAGGCCGTGGGTGGTCAGCCAGGTGTGGAGGAGCTGGATCCAGCCGTCGCTGGTGGTGCCGGGGACGCCGAGACCGAAGCCGTGGCCGCCGCTGTCGAACACGTGCAGCTCCACGGGGCGCTCGGCGTCGCGCCAGCCCTGGGCGAGGGTGAAGCTCCCGTCGATGCCGAGCTGGTCGTCGACGGCCGCGGCTATGAACAGTGGGGGCGCTCCGGCGGGGACGGGCAGTGCCGGGAACTGCGGCAGGTAGATGGCGGCGGCGGCGTCGACCTCCAGCCCGAACGTGAGGATCGCTCCCATCGCGGCGATGGCCCCGGCGGAGAACCCGAGGACCACCACCTTGTCGTGGCGTTCGCGGGCCCAGCGCACAGCGTCGGCGACGTCGGCCGCAGCGACCTCGATGTGGCCGGCGATGTCGCGTTGGAGGGAACCGTCGGCGAAGCCGGTCTCGAACCGCATCCC
>JAAZBK010000285.1 GCA_012513855.1 Acidimicrobiales bacterium | reverse complement strand
GCGGGCGGGACGACGTCGCGCCGGTCCAGGAAGTCGTCGGGGAGGACCCCGCGGTAGTTCTTACCGAACACCCGCCACTTCACCGCGGCGATGGCGGCGCCATCGGTGGCGGCCGCAACCCGGATCGGCTCCTCCGCTGCAGGTGGCCCCACGAACGGCGTGGGCAGGGAGAGCCCGAACCGTCGACGGATCAGCTGCGCCTGCCGGCAAGCGGCCGGAGACGCTTCGTCGGGCGCCGGATCGCCCATCGAGCGCACCAGGTTGACCAGTTCGGCGTTGGGGTCGGCGATGACCATCAGGCCGGCCCGGGCGGTCCCGGGTCGCCGGCGGGGTCCGAGGCACCGACGACACCTGAGACCGAACCGGTGGCGAGCGCGTAGACGCGCCGCTTGGCCACGTGCAGTTCGGCGGAGACGCTCGCCACCGCGTCGCGGTTGCTGGCTCCGCCCGCCCGGGCCGCGTCCAACGCGGCCACGATGGCTCCGTCGGTGACCGCGGCCGGGGCCGGGGCCCCGTCGAGCACGACCACGTACTCCCCGCGCGGCTCGACCTCCGCGACGTGAGCTACCGCGCCGGCCAGGGAGCCGCGCCAGTGCTCCTCGTGGAGCTTGGTGAGCTCTCGGGAGAGCACCACACCTCGATCCGGGCCACACCCGTCCAGGAGGTCGGCAACGGTGCGCGCCAGGCGGTGCGGGGCCTCGTACAGGACCACCGTCCGCCGCTCGGCGCACACCTCGGTAAGGCGTTCTGTCCGCCCGCTCCCCTTCCGAGGCAGGAAGCCCTCGAACACGAACCGCCCAGCAGGCAGCCCGCTGGCCACGAGAGCGGTCACCGCGGCCGACGGACCCGGCACCACCTCGACGACGAACCCGGCCGCCACCGCCGCGGCCACCAGCCGTTCACCGGGATCGGAGATGCCCGGCATGCCAGCGTCGGTGACGACCGCGACGGTCTCACCGCCACCGAGCCGTTGGAGCACGTGGGGGACGACGTCGCCCTCGGTGTGGTCGTTCACGACCTTGAGCGCCTTGGCGCGCACCCCGGCGTGCTGGAGCAGACGACCCGTCCGTCGGGTGTCCTCGCAGCACACGAGGTCGGCCGAACCCAGGACCTCCACGGCCCGCGGGGTCAGGTCGCCCAGGTTCCCGATCGGGGTTCCCACCAGCACCAGGCGTCCCGGACGGATGGTTCCGTCGCCTTCGAGTGGTTCGGCGGCGGGGTCAGTGGTCGGGGTGTTCGCCACGGATCTCCAACTGGTCCCCGACGGTCAGACCCCACCGGGCGAAGCTGCCGGCCTCGGCCTCCAGCACGTGGCGGGCGCTCCACACCGGCACGGTGATCCGGTGGGGAACGACCCGCATGGTCTTGATCACGTGCATGTCGGCGTCGCAGAACGCCACGTCGATGGGGAACCTCATGCCCACCGAGTGGACCGACCTGGTGCCCTCGAACAGGAGGACGCCCTCGAACCCGTCACGCCCGAGCAGTCCGCGTCGCCGAGCCGAGCGGCTGTCGGCCACCTCGACGCTTGCCAGGACCTTGTCGTCGCGCAGCAGCCAGGGCACGGCAGTCCTTCTACACGTTGAAGCGGAACTCGAGTACGTCGCCGTCCTGCACGACGTAGTCCTTGCCCTCGACCCGGATCTTGCCGACCTCTTTGGCCTTGCTCCACGACCCGATCTCCAACAGCTCGTCCCACCGGATCACCTCGGCGCGGATGAACCCGCGCTCGAAGTCGGTGTGGATGATGCCGGCGCACTGCGGCGCCTTGTAGCCGGCGCGGAAGGTCCAGGCCCGGGTCTCCTTCTCGCCGGTGGTGAGGTAGGTGCGCAAGCCCATGAGCTGGTAGGCGGCGTGGATGAACCGCTCCAGGCCCCCCTCTCCCAGACCCAGGGCCTCCAGCATCTCCAGCCGCTCCTCACCGGTGAACTGGGCGGCCTCGGCCTCCAGCTGGACGCACATCCCGATGACCTCGGCCCGGCCGCCGAACTCGGCCTCGACCGGTGCGATGATCTCGGGGATCCGGTCGAGGTCGTCCTCACCGACGTTCACGAGCGCCAGTACCGGCTTGTTGGTGAGGAGGAACTCCTCCTTGAGCACCTTTCGCTGGTCTTCGGTGAGGTCTCCCCGGTAGATCGGGACGCCCTCGGCGAGCAACCCGTGGGCGGCGTCGAGCGCCTGGACCAGTTCGTTGAGCGACTTGTCCTGCTTGGCGGCCTTGCGGCGCTTCTCGATGCGGCTCTCGACCGTCTCGAGGTCGGCCAGGGCCAGCTCGATCTCCAGGATGCGCAGGCACTCGAGCGGGTCGGACGGCCCCGGGACGTCGTCGTCGACGAACGCTCGCAGCAGGTAGACGACGGTGTCGACCTCCCGGATGTGGGCGAGGAACTGGTTGCCCAGCCCTTCACCGGTGCTCGCTCCCTCCACCAACCCACCGATGTCGACGAACTGCACGCTGGCCGGGACGATCTTGCGGGTGTTCGACATCGCCGACAGCAGATCGAGCCGCTTGTCGGGCACCTTGGCCACGCCCACGTTGGGGTCGGTGGTGGCGAAGGCGTAGGGCGCGGCCAGGGCGCCCCCACCGGCGAGAGCGTTGTAGAGCGATGACTTGCCCGAGTTGGGAAGCCCGACGAATCCGAACCGTTCCATATCGTCCGCCACGCTAACGGTGTCGCTGCGACGCGGCCCCATGCTGACGGCCCCGGACCGAGATCACCCGAGGTGAGTCTCGTTGCAGGAGTGGTCG
>JAAZBK010000284.1 GCA_012513855.1 Acidimicrobiales bacterium | reverse complement strand
TGGTCGTGCATGTACCGCTGGATCTTCATGCCGAAGAACTTGGTGGTGAGGAAGTAGCCCATCTCGCCGTACCACGACGGGGCGCCGTAGTGGACCGGGTCTGCCGTGAACGCGCCGGTGCCGTGCTTGTCCATGCCCACGGCCACGCCGATGTCGTAGCGGCCGGAGCGGATGGTCTCCGACGCGAGCTGGAGGGCGGTGGCGGCGGTGGCGCAGCCGTTGTAGACGTCCATGAACTGGATGCCGGTGAGGCCGAGCTTGCCGACCACGGCGTCGGGGTTGTCGACGGTGTTGGAACCACCGAACGCGAACTGCACGTCCTTCCA
Source organism: Acidimicrobiales bacterium (assembly GCA_012513855.1). Lineage (GTDB taxonomy): Bacteria > Actinomycetota > Acidimicrobiia > Acidimicrobiales > Iamiaceae > Aquihabitans. Next base: position 18,116 of record JAAZBK010000284.1, on the reverse strand, counting down.
GGCCACTCCCGCGTCGGTGCACGCAGAGCGGATGGCGTCGGCGCCCATGTCGATGGCCGACTTGGGTCCGAAGCGCCCGAACGGGTGGATGCCCACCCCGATGATGGCGACGTCTTCCACGGTGCTGCTCCTCGTGCCTCTGCTGGTCCTGCTACCGGACCGGTTCGAATGCGTAGGTCATGATCTCGGTGCCGTCGGGATCGGTGCGGAACGGCACGATGGCCAGCTTCAGGTCCATGCCGATCTCGAGTGCGTCGGCGTCGCCCTCGGTGAGGCGGGCCTCCACCTTGACGTCGTCTCCCAGCTGGACCAGCCCCACGCCGAACGGCTCGAACGTCTCGTCGGTCTCACCGCTGTTGTAGGGCTCCTTGGGGAGGAAGCCCTGGATGGTGAAGGTCCACAGGGTGCCGGTGCGGGGGAGGAGGTGGCGCTGCATCTCCAGGCTTCCGCAGCGCGGGCACGACGACTGCTCGGGGAACGTGACCGCCGAGCACTCGGGGCAGCGGGCACCGATCAGTTGGGGATCGTCGGCCGGCCACGTGAACACGTCTTCGGCGAAGGGGACCTGCATCTGGTGCTCCTGGGTCACTTGGGCGGGAACCGTAGGGCGCCGTCGAGCCGGATGTTCTCACCGTTGAGGTACGGGTTGGTGATGATCGAAGCCGCCAGCAGCGCGAACTCGTGGGGGTGTCCCATGCGCTTGGGGTTGACGATGCTGCTGACCAGGTTCTCCTTCATGGCGTCGGGGGCCATGAGCATGAGCGGGGTGCCCATGGTGCCGGGCGCGATGCCGCACACCCGGATGCCCACGGGGGCGAGGTCTCGGGCCAGCGGGAGGGTCATGCCCAAGATGGCGGCCTTGGCGGCGCCGTAGGCGAGCTGACCGGTCTGGCCCTCGATGCCGGCGATGGAGCCGGTGTTGACGATGACGCCGCGCTGGCCGTCGTCGTCGGGGTCGTTCTGGGAGATGCGGGCCGCGGCCAGGCGGCTGACGTTGAACGTGCCGAACGCGTTCATGGCCATGGTGTCGATGAAGCCGGCCTTGTCGTGCGGCGTGCCGTCGCGCGACAAGGTGCGCCACCCGCCGGTGGCGCCGCCGGCCACGTTGACCACGATCGACAGGGGCCCGAGGTTCGACGCCGCGTCGATGGCCGCGGTGACGTCGTCGTCGTCGTTGATGTCGCCGCCGACGCCGACGGCGTTGCCGCCCAGCTCCTCGGCCAGGGCACCGGCTTTGTCGGCTGCCCTGTCGAACACCGCGACCTTCACGCCGAGTTCGACCAGGTGGCGGACGGTGGCCTCGCCGAGGCCTCCGGCACCGCCCGTGACGATCGCTGACCGGCCCTGCAGATCCATGTCTACCTCCGCTTGGTTCACCGACCTGCGGTGGTCGGCCCCGGTCACGGTACCCCAAGAAACGATATTGACGTCAAGGTCGAAAGTTGCCGGGCGCGCTACCGTCGGAACGACGAGACCGTGAGGTCACCCCCGACCCGGAGGCCACCGATGCGCCTGCTCCCCGAACTGACGCCGTTCAACGAATGGTTCTGGACCAGCGGCAAGGACGGGGTGCTCCGCGTCCAGGGATGCGACGACTGCGACGTGCTGGTGCACCCGCCGTCGCCGATCTGCCCCAGCTGTCGCAGCCGGAGCCGTCGGGTGGTCGACGTCTCGGGCAAGGCCACCGTCATCGGGTTCACCGTCAACCACCACCAGTGGCTGCCGGGCTTCGATCCGCCCTACGTGATCGCCAACGTGGCGCTGGCCGAGGACCCGTCGGTGCGCATCACCACCAACATCGTGGGCTGCGATCCCGACGACGTGGCGATCGGCCAGGTCGTGCAGGTGGGCTTCGAGCAGTACGACGACGTGTGGCTGCCGGTGTTCACCCCCACCGGAGAGATCGACCCCGTCGACCCGGTGCCCGAGCCGGTACGGCCCACGCCGCGGGCGCCGCTCACCAGCGACCGCTTCGAGCACCGCTCCGTGCTCTCGGGCATCGGGCGCAGCGCCATCGGGCGTCGCCAGATGGTCGACCCTCTTGGGCTCACCGTCGACGCCTGCCTCTCCGCCATCGCCGATGCCGGGCTAGACGTGTCCGACATCGACGGCCTCTCCACCTACCCCGGTGGCGGTCTCGGCATGGGCATGTCCGAAGGCGGCGTGGCCGCGGTGGAGGAAGCCCTGCGGATCGAGCCCACCTGGCACAACGGCGGCATGGACCTGCCCGGCCCCGGTGGCAGCATCGTGGCCGCCATGCAGGCGGTGGCGGCCGGCCTGTGCCGTCACGTCCTGTGCTTCCGGACGGTGTGGGAGTCGACCTTCTCCGCCCTGCGGCTGAGCCGGGGCGGTGGCCTGCGGGTGTCGGGTGCCATGGCCGAGGGCCGGATGCCGTTCGGCGCCATGTCGGCGTCGAGCTGGATCGGCATGCACGCCAACCAGTACCTGCACCGCTACGGCGCCTCCCGGGAGATGCTGGGCTGGATCGCCGTCAACGGCCGCACCATGGCCGGTCGCAACCCCGCCGCCATCTACCGCGACCCGATGACGCTCGACGACTACTTCGACGCCCGCCTCATCTCCACGCCCTTCGGCCTCTACGACTGCGACGTGCCGTGCGACGCGTCCATCGCGGTGATCGTGTCCGACGCCTCTGTGGCCGGCGACCTGCCCAAGCCCGCGGTGCGCATCGAGGCGGTGGGCACCCAGATCCTCGAGCGCGTCTCGTGGGACCAGGGCGTGGTCACCCACGAGCCTCAGGTCATCGGGCAGTCGACCCACCTGTGGACCCGCACCGACATGAAGCCGGCCGACGTCGACCTGGCGCTCCTGTACGACGGCTTCACCTTCAACGCCATCTCCTGGCTGGAGGGCCTCGGCTTCTGCGAGCTGGGCGGCGCCATGGACTGGCTCGACGGGGGCAAGCGGATCGCCCTCGACGGCGAACTGCCGGTCAACCCCCACGGCGGCCAGCTGTCGGAGGGGCGCACCCACGGCTACGGCTTCCTCTACGAAGCGGTGGCCCAGCTCCGCCACGAGGCCGACGAGCGCCAGGTGCACGACGCCAAGACCGCGGTGGTCACCTCGGGCGGGGGCACCCCGTCGGGCGTGCTGCTGTTGCGCAACGACCTCTAGCGGCTCCCGCACGGACCGAGCCGATCGGGCAGCCGGCGCCTTCCGAGCCATCGGGCAGAACGTGAGCATCACGCTCACGTTCTGCCCTCCTACCGAAGTGCAGCAGTGGCGCGCGGGCAGACGGTGGGTTTCACGCCCAGGTTCTGCCCGGACGCCGTACCGCAGCCGTCGTCAGCAGCGGCTGGCCTCGCGGTCGGCCAGAGCCGCCAGGGCGAGCGGGAACAGCACCGCCTCTTCGAGGCGGATGTGCTCCTCCAACGCGGCGGCCAGCTCGATGGCGGAGCGGTCGTGGCGTTTGGGGTCGCCCTCCGGCTCCGGCTGGCCCAGCGCGTCGAGGGCCTGGACGATCTGGCGGCGATCGGCCTCGAACGCCTCGACCAGCGCGGCGTCGACCAGCTCGGTGATGGTCGAGTAGGCGCCGTCCTCCTCGGCCAGGTGGGCCTGGGCCAGCTCGACCATCGTGCTGGGGTCGCCGCCGGTGGTGGCCACCGCGGCCATGGCCTCGCGGAGCTCGTGGTGCGACTCGCTCGACCACCCGATCAGCTCGACGAGCGGATCGTCGGAGCGCAGACCGGTCACCCAGTTGCGCAGCTCGTCGGCTGAGACCGTGGTGTCGCCCACCTTCAACGCGATGGCCGCCATGGGGCAGCCGGTGATGGCCCGCAGGGTGCGCTCGTCGGGCTCGCCCGGGGGTGCCTTGAGGAAGGCGAGCGCCCGGTCGTCCTGGTCGAAGGTCTGCGGTGCGAGGTGGACGCACTGGCCCGATCCGATGCAGCGCTCCCGATCGATGGTGATCTCGACCTTCACGATCAGCTCCTCTCCCATCCGGGCCGATCGGCCGGATATTTCTTCTTGTATACAATAGAAGAAACATCGGGCGGCGTCGATGGCCGGGTGGCACGGTCTCGAGACCCGGCCCGCATCGGATCGAGGGCTGAACGTGAGCCCTCCATCGGGCAGGCTGTTTCGATGACGACGCCGAACATCCTCACCGACACCACACCGGTGCGTGACGAGCAGCGATCCGAGCTGGTCCACTCGATCATCACCGACGCCTGGGGCCTGTACTTCGCCCAGGGTGGCGTGGTGATGGCCGCGGCGACCAGGGCCATGGAGTTGGTCCTGGAGCGCGACGACCTCACCCTGGCCAGTGCGAGCGCCACGTTCTGCCGGCCGGTGGCGTGCGGGCCGGTCACCACCGTGGTCGACGTGCTCCGCAGCGGCCGCCGCGGCGCCCAGGTCCACGCCACGCTTCGCGACGCCACCGCACCCGAGGGCGAGGCGAGCGTGGTCATCACCGCGGTGTTCACCGATCCGACGATGGCGGGACCGAGCCTCTCGCTGGTGCCCCGGCCCGACGACCTGTTGGTGCCGCCCCCGGCCGACCTGGAACCCGAACCGTTCGAGTCGGAGTTTCCCCTCGGCTTCCTCGACAACACCCAGTGGCAGCACGCCACCGACCCCGCGGCCCTGGAGGCGGCCCTCGCCGATCCCGCCGCGGGGCCGCGGCCCAACATGGCCGTGTGGTTCCGCTTCACCGACCCGCCCGCGGCGGAGGGCCAGGACTGGGATCCCGCCCTGCTGCCCATCCCCGGCGACGCGCTGGGCACGGCCCTCTCGGTGGCGCTGGCGGGTGGCGACGAGCCCATCGGCAGCGTTTCGCTCCAGATCGGCCTCCAGGTGTTCGCTCCCATGCGTGGCACGTGGATCGGCGTCGACTCCTGGTGCAGTCACGTCGGCAACGGTCTGGCCAACGGTCCTTGCCAGCTCTGGAGCGACCAGGGCGTACACGTCGCCACCGTCACCCAGACCGCCATGCTCCGCTCGTTCGGTGGCTGAGCGGGCTGAGAACGGGCTTCGCCGTCGGTGCGGTAGGGTCCCGAACCGATCTCGAATCATCTAGAGGAATAGCCGGGGCCAACACCCCGGACCGAGCACCGAGGAGTCCGCCGTGTCCGATGAAACCCTGGTCGAGCGCAAGGACGGTCTGGTCACGATCACGTTCAACCGGCCCCACCGCAAGAACGCCATCAACGCCACCAACTGGACCGACCTCGAGGACATCCTCACCGAGCTGGAGATAGACCCCACCGTCCGCGCCGTGGTCTTCACCGGGGCCGAGGGGAACTTCTCCGCCGGGGCCGATCTGGCGGGAGACGGAGCCAACGCCGGGCTCACCGGCCGCGGCGTCCAGCCGATCGTGCACGAGATGCGGATCGTGGGACGGATCCTGTCCCGCATCAAGAACCTGCCCAAGCCCACCATCGCCGCGGTCGACGGCGTGTGCGTCGGGGTCGGCCTCGGCATCGCGCTGGCGTGCGACCTGGTGGTGGCCACCGATCGGGCCCGGTTCATCGAGATCTTCGTGAAGCGCGGTCTGGCTCTCGACGGCGGCACGTCTTGGACCCTGCCGAACACCATCGGGCTGCGCCGGGCCAAGCAGATGGCCTACTTCGGTGAGGCGGTCGACGCCGCCACCGCCCAGGAGTGGGGCCTCATCAACGAGGTGGTCGCTCCCGACGAGCTGGCCGCCTTCGTGGACGACTGGGGGACCCGGCTGGCCAAGGGACCCACCACCGCCCTGAGCCTCATCAAGACCATGCTCGACGCCGGCGCCACGTCGAGCTTCGAGGCTGCGGTCGAGGCCGAGGCCACCGGTCAGCACATCGTGTTCACAACCACAGACATGCGCGAGGGGTTCAAGTCGTTCCTCGAGCGACGCGACCCCGAGTTCACCGGCACCTGATCGGCGAACCTCAACCGGCGGAGTAGGCCTCCACCACCGGCGCCAGCTCGGTGGGGGTGGCGCCGTGCATGATCACCGCGTCGGCGCCCAGGTCGAGCTGACCCCTGATGGCCGCCGCGCACTGCTCGGGCGTGCCGGTGGCCGACGGTGCCAGCCACTGCTCGGGCAGCAGGGTGGCGATGTGGGCGAGCTGGTCGGTGGTGGCCACCTGATCGATGGCGCCCGGGATGGTTCCCACCACCGAGTCGGCGCGGAAGGCGGCGAGCACGGCCGGGTCCCAGCCGTTGGTCTCGACCATCAGGTCGCCGTAGCCCTGGAGGTAGGTGGCGAGGCGGCCGACGGTCTTCTTCAGTCGCAGCGACTCGGGGATGTGATCGCCCACGGTGGCGAAGCACGACCACACCCGCACCGAGTCGGGATCGCGGCCGGCCTCCTCGGCGGCCTGCTTCACGGTGGCGACGCTGCGCTGGAGCGTCTCGTCGGTGAAGAACGTGTGGAGGATCACGTCGTCGAACGCCCGCCCGCCGAGGCGCAAGCTGTTGGGTCCGAACGCCACCAGGGCCAGCGGGATGTCGCCGGCCGCCGCCTCTCCCAGGCTGAGCACCGGCCACGACCCGGCGGGGCCGGAGTGGCCCATCACCGCCTCGCCCTTCCAGAGCCGGCGCATGACACCGGCGAAGTCCTCCATCTGGGCGGTGGTGATGCGGGACATGCCGTAGACGTCCTGCAGCATGGCGATGCCGCGGCCGATGCCGAGCGTGAACCGACCCCCGGTGAGGTGGTGCATGGTGGTGGCGTACGACGCGGTGACCATGGGGTGGCGAGTGTTGTGGTTGGTGGCCCCGGTGATGATCCGGATCTGCTCCGACACCGCGCCCACCGCCCCGCTCAGCGTGCACGCCTCCTTGATGTTGAAGCGCTCGGAGATGAACGCCGCCCCCAGCCCCATGGCCTCGGCGTCGCGCACCTCGTCGATCAGCTCGCGGGGCGTCTGGGGCGCGCCGGCCAGCGTGTAGAAGCCGAGCTCGGGGTGCTTGGGCGGGTTGGTCACGGAGGCTCCTTGGCTGCCCAGAGGAAAGTGTCGTTGCACTATTGTGAGAACAGCACTCTACCGACGATTCAAGGGGCCCAGCAGTGGAGACGACGTTCATCGAGTACGAGGTCGACGGGGCGGTGGCCACCATCACCCTCAACCGGCCCGAGGCGGCCAACGCCCAGACGCTGCCCATGCTCGACGATCTCGACGAGGCCTGGCGCATGGCCGCCGACGACGACTCCGTGCGGGTCATCATCCTCCAGGCCAACGGCAAGCACTTCTCGTCTGGCCACGACCTCAAGGGCGTGGGAGACGACGGTCCGGTGGTGGCCAACCCCGACGCCCCGGCCAAGTTCACGCTCCAGAACATCTACGAGATCGAGGCCCGCAGGTTCCTGGAGTACTCGCTGCGCTGGCGCAACGTGCCCAAGCCCTCCATCTGCGCCGTCCAGGGCGTCTGCATCGCCGGCGGCCTGCTGCTGGCCTGGCCGTGCGACCTCATCATCGCCGCCGAGAACGCCAAGTTCTCCGACCCGGTGGTGAGCCTGGGCATCGGCGGCGTCGAGTACCACGGCCACACCTGGGAGTGGGGCGCCCGCAAGGCCAAGGAGCTCCTCTTCACGGGTCGGGCCATGACCGCCGAGGAGGCCTACCGCTTCGGAATGGTCACCGAGGTGGTGCCGGTCGACGAGCTGCGCACCGCCACCCGGGCCCTGGCCGACCAGATCGCCCAGAAGCACCCGTTCGCCCTGCGCCAGGCCAAGCGGGCCGTCAACCAGACGCTCGACGTCCAGGGCTTCTACGCCGCCATCCAGTCGGTGTTCGACGTCCACCAGACCGGTCACGGTCACGCCCTGAGCGAGAGCGGCCTGCCGGTTCTGGTCACGCTGGAGGCCATGAAGGGCGAGATCAAGAGCGGCGACAAGAAGTAGCCCCCGGCCCGCCTCGGTGCCGGGTCCTCCCGGCCCCGTCCCTCGCTGGGTACCGTCGGCAGGACCCGCTAGCCCCAGGTGACCCATGAGCCCCGCACCGGACAACGTCGAGAGGCGTCGTTCTCCCAAGAGAGAGAAGCCCCAGCAGGTGGCCGACGAGCTCCGTCGGCTGATCATCGCGGGCGAGCTGGACGAAGGCGACTCGCTCGGACACGAGCCCGACCTGATCGAGCGCTTCGGCGTGTCGCGCCCGTCGCTGCGCGAGGCGTTGCGGATCCTGGAGACCGAGGGCCTGATCACCGTGGTCCGCGGCGTGCAGGGCGGGGTGGTGGTCCACCGGCCCGATCGGCGTCAGGCGGCGCGCACCGCGGCGTTGATCCTGCAGACCCGCAACGTCCCGTTGGCCGACGTGTTCGAGGCCCGCACCATCCTCGAACCGATCGCGGTGCGGATGGTGGCCGAGGCCCGCAACCGGGTGTCGTCGGCCAAGCGGCTCCGGGCCCTCATCGCCGACGAGATCGAGGCCATCGACGATGCCGAGGAGTTCGGCCGGGCCAACGCCCAGTTCCACGAGGAGCTGGTGAGCATGGGCGGCAACCAGACGCTCGGGATCATGGCCGAGATGCTCGACGAGGTCGTGGCCCGGGCGATCACGGTTCTGGCGAGCGGTGGGGCCGACGAGTCGATGGCCACCCGCCAGCGGGGCGTACGCTCACAGGAGCGGCTGGTCGAGCTCATCGAGGCCGGCGACGCGGAGGGGGCCGAGGAGCACTGGCGCAAGCACATGACCGTGGTGGGCCGCGTGATGCTGGGTCAGCAGGCCAAGACCGTCATCGACCTGCTCGACCACCTCTGAGGACCTCGGCGTCATGACCAGCTCTCCCCGCTCCAACGGCAGATCGGCCAGGGATGCCGACAGCGCCGATTCCGCCGCCCCGGCCGATTCGGTCGATTCGGTCGACCTCCCCGACGGCGGCGACGAGGGAGCCGATGGTGGAGATCAGGGTACCGACGGGCTCAGCCTCGACTGGCACCGGCGGGTGGTCGGACGCTCCCTGCGCACCGCCACCCAACGGTCGATCGACCGTGGTCAGGCGCTGATCCGTGCCGCGGGCGTGGTGCTGGAGCGTTCGGGCGGCGACGACATCACCGTGCAGGACGTGGCCGACGAGGCGGGCCAGTCGCTGCGCACGCTCTACCAGTACTTCGCCAGCAAGGACGACCTCCTGCTGGCGGTGTTCGAGGAGTCGATGCGCACCTACGCGCAGCTCATCCGCAAGGCCATCGCCGGGCTCGACGACCCGCTCGAGCGCCTGGCCGGAGCAGTGGTGGCCGCCACCGCCATGAGCCAGTACAGCGACATCGGTCTCGACCGGGGGCTGGCCCGGCTGCGCCTGCGCCTGGCCGACTCGTCGCCCGATCTGGTGGGGCGATCGCAGGCCGCGGTGTCGTCGCTGGTCCGGGAGCTGGTGGCCGACGCCGCCGAGGCCGGACAGGTCGAGGTTGCAGATCCCGACGGCGCCGTGTTCATGCTCATGAGCCTCAACGCCGCCTACATCACCAGCGAGCGGCTGGGCAACGACTCGGGCGTGGCTGCTCCCGACGCCGCCGACGTCGTCCTGTTCTGCCTGCGAGGCATGGGCGCCGATCTCGACCGTGCGGCGTTGGACGATCTCACCCGACGGCTCGACCTGCCCCGGACCACCAGCAAGGGCAAGCCGGTGGCCAAGCGGCCCCGAGCCGCCAAGCGACCCACCTCCAAGTAGCCCAGCCCAGCTCGGCCGGACGGCAGGATCTGTCAGCCCGGGGGTAGGACCACGGTGCGGGTCTCCAGGAAGGCGGACAGGCCCTCGGGGCCCATCTCGCGACCGATGCCCGAGGCCTTGAACCCGCCGAACGGGCTCTTGGGATCGACGATCAATCCGGAGTTGATGGCACACAGACCCGTGCGGACCCGGGAAGCCACGGCCACGCCGCGGTCGGCGTCAGATGTCCAGACCGAGCCTGATAGGCCGAAGTCGGAGTCGTTGGCCAGGGCGACGGCGTGGTCGTCGTCGTCGTAGGGGACCACCGCCAGGACCGGACCGAAGATCTCCTCGCGGGCGATGCGGCTCTGGTTGTCGACGTCGTCGAACAGGGTGGGTTCGACGTACCAGCCGCTGTCGAGGTCGGACGGGCGTCCGCCACCGACCACGAGCTTGGCGCCCTCGTCGACGCCGGCCTTGATGTAGCCCTCGACTCTCTCGCGCTGGCGCTCGGCCACCAGCGGGCCGATGTCGGTGGAGGGGTCGGCCGGGTTGCCCACCGCCAGCGAGCGCATGTGGTCGGCGAAGGCGTCGACGATCTCGGCGTGCCGGGAGCGGGGCACCAGCAGTCGGGTCTGAGCGGCGCACACCTGGCCGTTGTTCTGGAGGCCGGCGTCGAGGAGCTGAGGGACGGTGGTGGCCAGGTCGGCGTCGTCGAGCACGATGCCAGCGGACTTGCCGCCCAGCTCCAGGGTGCAGCGCTTGAGGAGCTCACCGCAGGTGGCGCCCACCGAGCGACCCGCCGCGGTGCTGCCGGTGAACGACACCTTGTCGACCAGGGGGTGCGAGACCAGGTGGCGGCCGAGGTCGGCGTCGCCGGGGAGGATGCTGACCAGGCCGGGCGGGAGGTCGATGTCGGCCAGCGCGTCGGCCAGGACGAAGGAGCTGACCGGGGCTTCGGGCGATGGCTTGAGCACGATCGGTGAGCCGGAAGCCAGGGCGGCGCCGAGCTTGAACGCAGCGATCACCATCGGAACGTTCCAGGGCACGATGCCGACCGCCACGCCGACGGGCACCTTCTGGATGAGCGTGGGGCTGATGACGCCGGAGCGCTGCTCCTCGAACGTGTAGTTCTCGACCAGCTCGGCGTAGCCGTCGAGCACCGTGGTGGCCGCGTAGAGGTGGCCGAACATGGCGAACTTGGCGGGCGTGCCCATCTCCGCGGTGACGGTGGAGGTGACCTCGTTGCCACGGGCCTGGATGGCGGCCGACAGCGATCGGATCAGCTCGGCGCGCTCCTTGGGCGTGCTGCTGGTGGACCACGGCGCGTCGAGCGCGGCGCGGGCTGCCTGCAGGGCGGCGTCGGCGTCGGCGTTGGAAGCCTTGGGCACCACCGCCACGAGCGACTGGTCGTGGGGCGAGTGCACCTCGAACGTGTCGCCGCTGGCCGGAGCCAGCCACTCCCCGCCGATGAACAACTGCGAACGCTCGATCACCATGGACTCCTCGATTCGGTGCGGTCGAATGCCGTCCGGCGACCCGACGTCGCCGAAAACTCTAGAGGTCTCCGAAGACCCCTGCTCCCTCGACCCAGAACCCGTCCCAGCCAGTAGGCCGGGTCAGGCAGCTACGAGTCGGCGGCTGCTTCCTCGACGATCTTGGCTATTCGCTTGGCCTTGGTCTCGGGCTTGGCGGCGCTGACCACCGGCCACAGCAGGAGCTTTCGCGCCGATGGGGTCTTCTGGTCCCAGTTGGTGCGGGCGGCGGGGTTGGCGTCGAGCGCCGCGGCCAGTTCGGGGGGCTCGATCAGGTCCTCGACCGGGTCGTAGATGCTCCACCAGCCGTTGGCCTTGGCCACCTCGACGGCGCGGCGACCGGCGTCGGTCATGCGGCCCTGGTCCTCCATGTCGGCAGCGCGCTGGCGGTTCAGGCGTGTCCAGGGGCTACGGGCCTTGCGGGGGGTCATGAGCTGGAGACGGCGGTCGTCGTCGAAGGTGTTGACCGTCGAGTCGATCCACCCGAAGCAGATGGATTCCACCACCAGATCGGGGTATGGCACGGGCTCGTGGCCGCGGTCCTTGCGCCAGGTGGCCACCCACGCGCCGCGGGCGGTGTCGTGGTTGGCGGTGAGCCAGGCGCGCCAGGCAGCCAGGTCGGGCGGGTGGTAGATGGCGAAGTCGAACTTCCAGGTGGCCGGAAGGTCGGACGCGCTCGGGGGGACCTCTGGAGCCGTCACCGCCTCAGCCGTAGGTGAAGCGGGTGATCCAGTCGGCCACGCAGGCCGGCTTGGTCTCGCCGTCGATCTCGATGGTCACCGTGCGGGTGGTCTGCAGCGTGTTGGGGTCCTTGAGCTCCACTGCCTTCAGCACGCCGGAGGCCCGGATGCGAGCGTCGACCTTCACCGGGTTGATGAATCGGATCTTGTCGAAGCCGTAGTTGACGGCCATGACCACACCGGCGAAGCGGCTCACGTCCTGGGGGATGGAGCCCGAGAGGTGGGTGAGCATGGACAGGGTGAGGAACCCGTGGGCGATCGTGACCCCCCAGGGCGACAGCTGGGCCGCCATCTCCGGATCGACGTGGATGAACTGGTTGTCCTTGGTGAGGTCGGCGAAGGCGTCGATCTGGTCCTGGGTGACCTGGAACCACTCGCCTTCTCCCTCGGGCTCGCCCACCGCGGCGAGGAACTTCTCGTAGGCCTGTTCTGCGTTCGTTGCCATCCCCGAAACCTATGCGAGGCCGCAGCCGATCGGCGACGGTCCAAAGCGCGATGAGCAGGATATATCGGATCCGATATGATGAGGCCATGAACAGCGCCGAGCTCCTGCGCTCCAGCCGAACCAGGTCGGGCCTGACCCAGGCCGAGGTCGCTCGACGGGCTGGCACCAGCCAACCGGTGGTCTCGGCGTGTGAGCGCGGTCACCGGGATCCGTCGGTGGCGACGTTGCGGCGGCTGATCGGTGCCGCGGGAGGCCGGCTGGAGATCCGCTCGGTCGTCGAGGTGGACGACGGATCGCCTCCAGTGGACCTGGCCGACCACGGGAGGCGTCTCGTCGACGTCCTGCTGCTCGCCGACGCGATACCGGCGCGGCCCAAGGCCGCCTTCGATGCCCCTCGGATGCGATCGGTGGGCCGGCGCGGGTGACCGACGGGGCTGGCGGGACCGACGGGAGTCGCGGGGAGCCGAGCCTGCCCCAGAAGGTGGTTGCGATCCACCGCTGCCTCCAGCAGGTCGAGCACTCGTTCGGCGGCGCGCTGGCGCTCGCCTACTACGCCGAACCGCGGGCCACCCACGACATCGATCTGAACCTCTTCGTCGGTGCCGACCGCGCTGTGGCGGTGATGGACTCGCTCGGTGCCGTCGGGGTGGAGGCCGATGGCCCGGCTGTGGAGCGACTGGTCAGAGACGGCCAGGGGAGGGTGTGGTTCGGCCGGACGCCGATCGACCTCTTCTTCGCCTACGACCCGTTCCACGACGCCGCTCGGGCAGGATCGAGGCCGGTTCCGTTCCTGGACACCGAGATCCCCATCCTCTCGGCCACCCACCTCACCGTGTGCAAGGCGGTCTTCGACCGACCCAAGGACTGGGTCGACATCGACGCGATGCTCGCGCTGGATGCGCCGATCGACGCAGGCGAGGCGCTGCGATGGGTGGGTCGGATCGCGGGCGACGCCGACCGCCGGTTCGATCGGCTCGCCGCGGTCCTCAGCACGCCCAGGTGAGGTACCTCACTTCAGCGGCCCACGTGTCAGCGGACGGCGCGGACCGGGACGCTGGCGTAGCCGGCCACGTTCGACATGGTCACCCGCTCCAGGCGTGAGCGGTCGACCTCGAGCCGCTTCCAGCGCTTGCCGATCTCCTCGAGGGCGATGCGGGTCTCGACGCGGGCCAGGGCGGCTCCGAGGCAGCTGTGGACTCCGTGGCCGAAGCCGATGGCAAGCGCCGGCGGGCGGTGGATGTCGAACCGGTCGGGGTCGTCGAACTGTCGGGGATCTCGCGTGGCCGCTCCGGTGATGAGCAGGACCGGGAACCCTTCGGGGACGGTGCCCCCCTCGAACTCGCGAGCGGTCTTGGAGAAGCGACCCTGGTACTGCGACGGGGGCAGGTACCGCAGCACCTCCTCCACCGCCCGTGGGAGCAGGTCGCCGTCCTGCTGCACCTCGTCCCACTGGTCGGGGTGCTGGTCGAAGGTGACCATGGCGTTGGCCACCAGCTTGGTGACCGTCTCGGCGCCGGCGCCGCCGAGCAGCGTTGCGAACCCGGTGATCTCACCGTCGGTGAGCGTGGTCTCGGTGCCGTCGTCGGTGGTGACGGTGGCCTGGGTGAGCTTGGTGAGCATGTCATCGGCGGGGTGCTGGCGCTTGTGCTTGGTGAGCTCGTGGAAGTAGCCGACCAGTTCGATCATGGCGGTCTGACCCTCGGGTGAGGGGTCCATCTCGCCGGGCTCGCGGTGAAGGCTGAGGTCGAGCGCCTCGCGGATCATCTGGCGTTCGCCCTCGGGCACACCGACCATGCGGGAGATGATCTCCACGGGGAACGGAGCCGAGAAGTCGCGGACCAGGTCGAACTCGTCGGCGTCGACCAATTCGTCGAGCAGGCCGGTGATGACGTCTCGGATCATCGGCTCCAGCGACGTGACCGCTCGGGGGGTGAACACCCGGCTCACCAACGCCCGGTACCGGTCGTGCTCGGGCGGGTCCATCATGATGATCATCCCGAGCGACTTCACCAGCGCCGGATCCATCTTGAGCGTCGACAGGTCGACGCCGTGCTCGCTCGAGAGCGACGGCCAGTCTCGGTGGCCGGCCACCACGTCGTCGAAGCGCGACAGCGCGTAGAACCCGTACTCCTCGTTGAAGTACACCGGTGCCTCGTCGCGCAGGCGCCGGTAGGTCTCGGTGGGGTCGTCGAAGAACTCGTTCGAGAAGGGGTCGAACTCCACGACGTCGGTCTCGGTGGTCACGGCTGCTCCTGGTCGGACTTGCTCTGGTGGGGTGAAGGTCTGGCGGGGCTCAGGCGGCCAGCAGAGCCTTGAGGTTGGTCGACATGATCCGTTCGACGTCGGCGGCGGGGAGGTCGGCCACCTCCTGGCGCCAGGCCACCGGGTCGTCGAGGCCCTCGGGGTGGGGGTAGTCGGACCCGAAGCACACCCGCTCGGCGCCGACCAGGTCGATGAGGCCGAGCACCGAGTCCTCCCAGAACGGGTTGACCCAGACGTTGCGCTGGAACACGTCTCGCGGGTGCTCGTCGAATTCGTTGGGCATCTTCTTGTAGGCCAGCTCCAGGTTGCGCACGAGGTGGCCCACCCAGCTCCCGCCGTTCTCCACGCTGATCAGCTTCACCTGCGGGAACCGGGTGAGCATGCCGTGGCAGATGGCCGATGCGAGCGCGTCCTGGATGGCGCGGCCGTCGTCGGCCACCGCCGGGAAGGTCTTGGGCTTGAAGGCCACGTACTCGCCGTCGGTGCCCTCCCACGTGTTCAGGTAGGTCTGGTAGCCGCTGTCCGACGCGTGCAGCGCCACCAGCAGCCCCGCCTCCTGGATCCGGGCCCAGAACGGGTCGAACTCGGGCAGGAACGGAGACCGGGTCCCCCGCAGGCCGCTAACCGGAGCGGGGCGCAGCAGCACGGCCTTGGCCCCGCGGTCGATGACGCGCTCCAGTTCCGCGATGCCCTCGTCGAGCAGGCACGGGTTCACCACCGGGGTCGCGAAGATCCGGCCCTGGTGGTCGTAGCTCCACTCGTCGTGCAGCCACTCGTTGAACGCGGTGAGCGCCACCTGGGTGAGGTACGGGTCGTCGAGCAGGCGCTCCTCGATGAGGCTGGCCAGCGTGGGGAACATGAGCGTGGCGTGGATGCCCTGCTCGTCCAGCAGTTCGAGCCGGGGCTCGGGCCGGCGGAAGGCCGGGATGGCCTTCATCGGCTCGCCCGTGAGCTCGCGCAGCGACTTCCCCTCGGGGTTGTTGGCCCCGTAGAAGTCCATGTGGGCGCCGGGTCGGGCCACCACCTCGAAGGTCGGGTTGGGGATGAACTCGGTGAGCCGGTCTCGCACCACCAGCTTCTTGCGACCCTTCATCTCCACGAACCGGAACAGGTTGCGGTGGCGCTCCGGGAGGTGGCGGGTGAGCGCGTCCTCCGACTCGTAGAGGTGGTTGTCGGCGTCGTAGATGGGGAACTCGGGTGCAGACACCGCGGTCTCTCCTGTTGGGAAACGTGGCTTTCCGTTAACGGTAGTCTCACTCTCCAAGTCGCGCGCCAAGGGGGTTGCGCGATGGTTCGGCTGAACCGATTCGAGAACCGATGTCAACGACGAGACCGGAGCAAGGGGTGACGGGGTGACAGCAGAGCAGGGGCCGACCCAGTGGGCGCTCACGGCGGTGCACGACGTGGTGGCCGAGGCGGCTCCCGATCGTGACATGGTCATCTGCGGATCGGTACGCCGCAGCTTCGGGGAGGTGCGGGACCGGTCGCGGGGCCTGGCGTCGTTCCTCGTCGGCGCGGGGCTGGGCGTCCGTCGGGAGCGGGCCGACCTGGAGCCGTGGGAGAGCGGCCAGGACATGGTGGCGCTCGTCCTGCACAACTCGGCCGAGTACCTGGAGGCGATGCTCGGCGTGATGCGGGCGCGGGCGGTGCCGTTCAACGTCAACCACCACTACCGGCCGGGCGAGGTGGGCGACCTGCTCGTCTACGTGGGCACCAGCGGCATCGTCTACCACCGCCGCTACGCCCCGCTGCTGGCCAAGGCGCTCGGCGAGGCGGGCATCCAGCCGTCGTCCCTGGTGCTCGTGCACGTGGAAGACGGCACCGACGAGGCGCCGCTCCCGGGCAGCACTTCCTACGACGACGCGGTGGCCGTGCCTGTGGGAGATCTGCCCGAGCCCTCGCCCGACGACCTGTACGCGGTGTGCACCGGCGGAACCACCGGCCGGCCCAAGGCGGTGCTGTGGCGCCAGGCCGACATCTACGTGGCCGGCATGGCCGGGTCTTCGGTGGCCACCACCGACTCGATCACCGAGGCCGTGCTGGCCAACCCGGCCAACCCGTGGTTCGCGATGCCTCCGCTGATGCACGCCGCCTCGCAGTGGACCGCCTTCGCGGGCTTCATCAACGGGTCGCCGGTGCTGCTCCACGACGACTCGGGGGCCTTCGACGCCCGAGCGGTCCTGGAGGCCATCGAGCGGGATAGGGCCCACATGATGTCGATGGTGGGCGACGCCCACGGCCGGCCTCTCGTCGAGGAGATGCGCCGCCGGAGCTACGACCTCTCGTCGCTGAAGATGGTCGGCACCGGCGGGGCGATCACCACCGAGCCGGTCAAGCAGGCCCTGATCGAGCTGTTGCCCGACATCTTGATAATGGACGGATACGGATCGTCGGAGGTGGGGAGCATGGCCTTCGGACCCCGCACCGCGGCCGGCGGTGCTTCGTCCTTCCAACCCGGCGCCGGCGCCACCGTGGTCAGCGCCGATCTCAGCCGCGAGCTGGAGGCGGGCGACGACGAGGTCGGCTGGATGGCACGCGGAGGAGCGGTGCCGCTGGGCTACCTGGGCGACCGCGTCAAGACCGAGGCCACCTTCCCGCTGGTGGCCGGCCAGCGGATGGCGGTTCCGGGCGACCGGGCCCGACGTCTGGCCGACGGCACCTTGGAGCTGCTCGGTCGCGACTCCATGGTGGTCAACACCGGGGGTGAGAAGGTCTTCGTGGAGGAGGTGGAGTCGACCCTCCTGGAGCATCCCGGCATCACCGACGCTCTTGTGGTCGGGCGGGCCTCGGAGCGGTTCGGTCAGGAGGTGGTGGCGGTGGTCTCGCTGCGGCCGGGGACGAGGCTCGAGCCCTCCGAGGTTCGGAGCTTCGTGGCCGACCGCATCGCCCGGTTCAAGGCGCCACGGGCCGTGCTCGTGTGCGACCAGGTCCGGCGCCACGCCAACGGCAAGGCCGACTACCGCTGGGCGCTGTCGGTGGCCGACGAAGCGGTCGAGGCCACGGGGGCCGGCTGATGGACCTCGGCGTCCGGGGCCGTGGCTACCTGATCTTCGGCGGAACGGCCGGCATCGGTCGGGCCGCGGCGGAGGTGCTCGTGGCCGACGGCGCCCGCGTGGCCATCGTCGGTCGTCGCCCCGAACGGGCCGAGGCTGCCGCCGCCGAGATCAGCGCCGGTGCAGGAACCGTCCTGGCGCTGACCGGTGACCTCACCCAGCCGGGGGAGGCCGAGCGGCTGGTGGCCGAAGCGGTCGACGGGCTGGGGGTCGGCCTTCGTGGCGTCGCCGTCACCACCGGCCTGGGGATGCACGGGCAGAAGACGCTGGGCGACGCCACCGACGACGACTGGCGGGCCACCTTCGACGACGTCCTGCTGGCCACCGTGGCCGCGTGCCGCGCCGCCATTCCGGTCCTGGTCGAGGGCGGAGGCGGCTCCGTGGTGACCACCGCGGCGTACTCGGTTCGCGCTCCCAAGCCGCACCAGGTTCCCTACGGCGCGCTGAAGGCGGGCGTCGCCACCATGTCGAAGGCGCTGGCCAAGGC
>JAAZBK010000283.1 GCA_012513855.1 Acidimicrobiales bacterium | reverse complement strand
GCGAACCGCTTTCGCCAGGTGAGCTTGTGCGACGGGTCGATGGGGGTCCCGTAGAACATGAACAGCGTGAGGTGGAACCACGACGCTGCCTCGTACACGTCTGCCAGGCGGCGAACCATCTCCGTTCGCCGACCCTTCGAGAACCGACGGTTCAGCGTCTTTCGAGCGCGCCCTCGAAGACCAGATCTCTTGGATGCCATGGCGGGCGACCGTACTACGCGTTGGAGTTGCCACGTCGCCGCAGCGCTCTCACCTCCGTAGTCGCCCCGCTGCCCAGGCCATCGCCCTGGACCACCGGTCGACCCCTCCTGGCCCGCCGTTGTCGTACCATCCGCCGGTCGACCGTCTCCGACCGTTCGTGCGGATCACCTGGGAGCCACCATCACACCAGTCGAAGCTTCAGCGTCGAGGGCATCTGAGGGAGCGGTCGGGCCGCCCACCACCCGTGCCGCTCTGCGCATCGCTGCCGACCTCGCGGTGCTGGCGGTGGTGATGGTGCCGATCATCTGCATGATCATCTTCGTCAGCGACGGAACCCACCTCCCCTGGGGCGACTACTGGATGATGGTCGACACGCTGTTCCACGGCGACGGGTCGACCCGGTTCGCAGGGTTCCTCGACTTCCAGAACGAGCACCCGGTCGTCATCGCCAAGGTCCTCTACTGGCTCAACCTCCGGCTAGGCGACGGCTCCAACATCGTCCTCGGTTACGTCGTGGTGCTGGCGGTGGCGGTGCAGCTCGTGCTCATCAACCGCCTCCTCCTCCGCTCCGCGTTCCGATGGGCCGAGAGATCGCTGCTGCTGATCCTCAGCTCTGCCCTGTTGTTCGGAATGGGCGGGAGCTGGAACTTCACCAAGTCCATGAGCGGAGCCGCCTGGCTCGTCGCCAACCTCTTCGCCGTCCTGGCCATCTACCTCCGACAGAACGACCGATCGTGGCTCGCTGCAGCATCGGCGGCGGCAGCCACCATCAGCTACGGCACCGGCCTCTCGGCCTGGCCCGCGGTGGCGGTGGTCGGCATGGCGAGACGCCCGTGGCGCGAGTGGTGGCGGGAGCTGCCCATGCTCGGTGGCGCGGTGGTCGGGTACCTCTGGTACCAGAGCGCGGTCGACCGCTCGAGCGACTTCAACCCTTCGCTGCGACAACTGCTGTCAGCCGCGTTCGAGCTCCTCGGAGCTCCGCTGCGGATCGACGGTTGGGTGATCCCGGTCCTGGCCGCCCTGGTGGTGGCCGCCCTCGCCGTCCTGGCGTTGGTTCGCACCGACGAGGAGTCGGCACCCTGGTTGGGCCTGGCCGCTTACGGCATGGCCACCAACCTCTCGATCGCCTTCGGCCGGTGGATCCTCATCCAGGACGACCCGGTAAGCCGGTACCACTCGCTCGCCGCCATGTTCTGGATCGGTGCCACCGCAACCGTGCTCGTGGCCTTGCGGGGCGTCGTGACCACGAGGTGGCGGGACTCCACGCCGTCACGCCTGCGCATCACCACGGCCGTCGCCGCCGTCGCGGTGGCCGCTCCGATGCTCGCTCTCACCTGGGACATCACCGACGACTCCACCCCGGCGTCCAACGCCGTCACCAGGCAGGACCTGGCAGCCGTAGCCCTGCGGCTCGACCTGGGTGAGGACTTCGAGTGGGCCACCGGCTGGAAGGAGGACATCGACATGGACGTCCTCCGAGGTCACGGCCAGTACCCGTTCAGCAGCCGCTGGAACCGCGACTGCGGGTTGCTGGGCGACTCCGTGGACACCGACGACATGCCCGAGGCACCGTTCGGCGTGCTCAACGCCACCGCCCCGGGCAAGCTCCCCGGTGGCGTCGTCCTCAACGCCGACGTACCGGACCTCGAGTCGATCCGGTGCGTGGTGGCCGTAGCACCCGATGGCGAGGTGGTCGGGGCCGGCGTGCTCGACGATTCGTCGAACTTCGGCGTCCACTCGGACGGCGCGCGCGGCTTCGTGGTGGTGGCCCTGGACGACCGTCCCAGCTACCGGATCGTGGTGTTCTCCAGCCGATACCCCGACGGGGCCGTGCTGGAGACCGGGATCGATGCGGGTGCCGTGACCCGCTAGCCCGCCTTCTCGGCCAGGAGCCTGGCCACCTCGCGACCGTCTGCCTGGCCCTTGGTGGCCTTCATCACCTTGCCGGTGAAGAACCCGCTGAGCTTCTTGCGGGCCTTGTCGTC
>JAAZBK010000282.1 GCA_012513855.1 Acidimicrobiales bacterium | reverse complement strand
TCCGTGCTGGTGGTCACCACGCTCACACCCCAGCTGGGCCCGGTGCTGGATCGGCTCGAAGGTCTGGTGTCGGAGACCGGCAGCGTGCTGTCGCACCTCGCGATCCTCGCCCGGGAGCGGGGGGTGCCCACGGTGGTGGCCTACCCCGGAGCCACCGACCTGGTCGACGGGACCACGGTGTCGGTCGACGGGCAGACCGGAGACGTCACCGTCGACGAGGAGCCTGGCACGGGAGTCGACGCCGCCCCCGGGAGCGAACGGGACCACACCCTGGAGGTAGACCGATGAAGTTCATCGCCTGGGCTGTGGCCGCCCTCACCCTGGTGGCCGCCGGCGCCTACACGATGGTCTCGCTGGCCCGCTGGGAGTGGACCCGTGCGCTCTTCTTCGCCATCGTCTTCGTGGCCGCCGAGGTGATGCTCGCCACCGCGGCGTTGATGTCGCGCGTGACCCGGATCGAGCGACAGGTCACGGCCCTCTCGCGCCAGGTGGCCGCCCCTCCGACGCCGGCGACCTCGACCGCGCTGACCGCCCTGCGCGCCACCCGGGCCGAGTACGACCGCTTCGCCTGGATGCGGACCGACCCCGACGACGTGGCCACCCGCACCAACGTGTTCATCACCCTCATGGTGGGCGGCGGCGTTCTACTATCCGGTGGCGCCTGGCTCATCGACAAGCTGGCATCGCGCACGGTCGACCCCAGCCGGGAGGCGGCCCTCGGACGTCAACTGGATCAGATCGCGTACCAGCGAGGCCTGGTGGTCGACGACGTCAACGTTCTGGCGCGCTCACGCCCGCAACGGGACGACCCCGGGCTCGATTCCTTCCTGGAGCCCCACCCGTGACGTCGAGCGCACGACGGACCTCGGACGCGGCGCGGTTCATGCTGCCCGTCCTGCTGGTGGCGATCCTGGGCGCCGGGATCCTGGTGATGCGCGAGGCCACCCAGTCCCGCCACGAGGAGATGCCAGCCGACTCGCGGGTGAGGGTGGTCATCGCCCCGCGCAGCAACAGGCCCGAGAGCGACCAGAGCATCGAGAGGGTGTCGCACGCCCACCTCTCCTTCTGCCAGCTGGAGGTCGGCTCACGCATGGAGACCGGACTCGAGGAGGTGTCGCGCGACCCCCTGCAGTACTCGGTGGTGATGGCACCGGCCCTCGACTCCACCGACCGCAAGCAGTTCCGGGGCTGCATCGAGGACTGGATCGTCGACAACCACTGGATCGACGTGGTCGAGATAGAGGAGTTCACGCTCCGATGACCGAACCCGCCGATCAGAGGCTCGACGCCGACCAGCGGAGGAACCACACCCTCCGGGAGCAACTCGGCGGTCGACTCGACGACGAAGACCGCCGCGACCTGGCGGTCCTCATCCGAGACGAGGTCCCACCCGAACAGATCGTCCGACCGGCCATCTCACTGCTGCACCGCGACCCGCCGCTCACGGCGAAGTCGTTCTTCTACCACCGCAAGGCGGTGTTCCTCACCACCATCTCGGTGGCCGTGATCCTGGCGGTCCTGGCCGTCCACGACGGAGGATCCGTGCTCCTCCGCGTCGACCGTCCCGTCGCCCGGTGGATCTCCGAGCACCGGACCGAGGGGTGGACCGACTTCTTCAACTTCTTCAGCCACTTCGGCGACAACATCGTGGTGTTCTCGGCCGCCGCGCTGCTGGCGCTGTGGACCTGGCCGAGATGCCGGTACCTGGCCATCACGCTCCTGCTCGTGGCGGCGCTCCGACCACCGCTCGAGTTCGTGCTCAAGGCCACCATCGATCGCACCCGGCCGATCATCGACCCGCTCGGCGAGTTCCACGGACCCTCGCACCCGAGCGGGCACCCGATGGCCGCCGCCTCGCTGTGGGGCCAGTTCCCGGCGGTGGTGGCGCTGCACTTCCGCAGCCGGTGGATGTGGTGGGCCGCCGTGTTCATCGCGTTCGGCATCGGCGGGATGGTGGCCGCGGCCCGCGTGTACAAGGGCGCCCACTACCTCACCGACGTCACGGCCTCGTTCTTCTGGGCCGCCCTCTACCTGGCCGCCGTGCAGGGGTTCTTCGACCGCTTCCACGGCACCGCCAACTGCCAGCACCCCCAACACGAGGTCCAGACCGACTGAGCCGGCGGGCCGCTGGGAGCGTCAGCCTTCGTCGGGGTTCCGCTTGGCGCGGGCCCGGCGCTTGCCCTCGTGCATCGCCGCCACCCGTCCGGCGGGGATCTCCGTGCCCTCTGCCACCAGGTCGTCCGGCAGCTCCTGCGGCTCGGGCATGGCCTCGGCCCATGGGTCGCGGTCTCCGAGCAGGCCGGGCACCTCGCCGATGGTGAAGTCGGCCGGGGTCACGTCGTCCAGGTCCTCCCACGCCACGGGGAAGGAGACCGGCACGCCGGGACGGACCCGGGGGCTGTAGGCGCACACCACGGTGGCCCCGCCGGAGCGCGTGGCATCGACGAAGACCTTGCCCTCCCGGTCTTCCTTCAGGAAGGCGGTGGTGGCGAGGTCGGGCTCGATCGCCGCGGCCCGCACGGCCAGCGCCCGGGTGGCCGCGGCGGCGTCCTCGATCGTGACGCTGCGGGCCAGCGGCACGAAGATGTGCACGCCCTTGGACCCGCTGGTCTTGAGCGCTCCCGACAGGCCTGTCTCCTCCAGCGCGGCGTGGACGGCGTGAGCCACCCGCACCACCGTGGGGAACGCATCGGCCGACGGCGGGTCGAGGTCGAGCACCAGGTGGGTCTGGTGCTCGGGCGCATCCGCCCGGACCAGCGTGGGGTGGTACTCCACCGCCCGCTGGTTGGCGAACCAGATCAGCGTCCGGCGGTCGTTGCAGAGGGCGTAGGTGACCTCTCGCTTCGACGTCTCCGCCCAGTACTTCATCCGCTCCACCCACTCGGGGGTGTACTTGGGGAGGTTCTTTTGCATGAAGGCCTCCTGGCCCCGGTGGACCCGGATCACCGACAGCGGCCGGTCGTCCAGCACCGGAACGATGCGGTCGGCCATGGCGTCGAGGTAGTCGACGAGGTCGCGCTTGGTGGCGCCCGCCCCGTCGAACAGCGGCTGGTCGAGGTTGGTGAGGGGAACGCCGTGGCGTTCCTCCCCCGACTTCTTCTCCTTGCCGTCGGTCACCGGACCGACGGTAGACCGGGGTCAGCCCCGGTGCACCGGCAACTCAGATCAGTGGTGGTGCTCGTCGGCGTCGGCCTCTTCGCGGGTGGCGTGGACCGTGCCGTGCGGGTGCTCCGGCGGGGCGTAGAGGGCGTAGACCTTCAGGGGCTCGTCGCCGATGTTGGTGACGTTGTGCCACTGGCCGGCCGGGACCAGGATCACCCAGTCGTCGCCCACCTCCTCGTCGAAGGAGAGGTCGTCTTCAGCCGGCCCCATCTGAACCCTGGCCTTGCCCTGCTCGACCCGCAGGAACTGGTCGCCGTCCTCGTGCACCTCGAGCCCGATGTCGCCGCCGACCCCGATGCTCATGACGGTCATCTGCAGGTTGCTCCCCGTCCACAGCGTGGTCCGGTAGTTGTCGTTTTCCAGGGTGGCCGACTCGATGTCGACCACGAAGGGGTTCGGACCTGCATCTGTGGACATGTTGCGCTCCTCTTGTCGATCGGGTGCCCTGACCCTACCGGCGGATCCTCCCCCGTCGACGCCGATCGTCCCGCGGATCAGCCGCGCCTGACAGGCTTCGGGGCAATGGATCCGGAGCCGTCCCCCATCGAGTCCCTCGACGCGATCACCCTGGTCACCACCGACATGGACGCGGCGGTCCGCTTCTACGAGGCGCTCGGCTTCCGGCTGGCCTTCGGAGGCGCCGGATCGCAGTTCACGACCTTCCGCGCGGGCGGCGGGTTCCTCAACCTCCAGGTCGCCGACCGCACGTCGCGCGAGGTGTGGGGCCGGGCGATCTTCTTCGTGACCGACGTCGACGAGATGCACCGCCGAGCAACGTCGGCCGGCTACCCGAGCGAGACCGAGCCCCGCGATGCCGAGTGGGGTGAGCGCTACTTCCACATCCACGACCCCGACGGCCACGAGCTGAGCTTCGCCCGCCGCCTGAAGGGCGACGACGAGCTCTGAGTCCGGACGCGACACGACCCGGCCGCTGGTGGCAGCGGCTCGGGTCGATGTCGGTGTGGGGTGGATTCAGTCGACCAGAGCGCCCTCGTGGGCGAGGTCGATGACGAGGTCGTCCAGCTCGCCGTCGAAGCCCTCGAGGTCGGCGTCGAGCGCGTCCTCGGCCGCCAGATCGCTGGCGCGGGGCCCGCGGATCACCAGGTAGGCGAGCAGCGAGCCGGCCAGGCCCACGCCGAACCACATGGCCACCTGCCACCCGTCGACCAGGGCGGCCTGAGCGGCTTCGATGATGCGGGGCGCGTCGGCACCGAGGTGGGGAGCGGCGGCGAATGCGGCGCCGATGCCCTCCTTGACCTCGCTGGCCAACTCTGGGCTGAGCGACTCGGTGGCTCCCGAGACGCTGCTCCGGTACCCGGCGCTCACGAACGAGCCCAGGAGGGCGATGCCGATGGCACCACCGAGCTCACGCACCGTGTCGTTCAGAGCCGAGGCCACACCCTGCTTGGCCACCGGCAACGACTCGGTGATCACCGTGGTCGAGGGGCTCATGCAGAGACCGATGCCGACCGACAGCACGATCAGCCCCGGGATGACGCTCCAGTAGCCACCCTCGGCCGAGACCATGACGGCCAGGAGGAATAGCCCCGTGGTGAACAGGGCGACGCCGAGCATCAGCGTGTTGCGGATGCCGATCTTCTTGGCGATCAGCGGGGCGGTGGCCGACAGCGGCATCATCACGATCATCATCGGCAGCAGCGCGGCAGCCGCCTTGAGGGCGGAGTAGCCGAGCACGGCCTGGGTGAACTGCGGCATCACCAGGAACACGCCGAACATCACGGCGAAGACGATCATGAGCGTCAGCGCACCGGCGGCGAGCCCACGGTGGGCGAAGAGGCGGATGTCGAACAACGGGTGGTCCTGGCGGAGCTCCCAGACGATGAAGCCCGCCAGTGCGACCAGGCCGACGATCACGCCCGCCATGGTGAGCGAGTCGGTCCAGCCCCGCTCGGGACCTTCGTGGATGCCGAGCACGATGGCGCCGATGGCGACCGCCGAGAGCACGGATCCGACCACGTCGAACCGGCCCTCCTGGTGCTCCCGCGAGTTGCCCACGGCCCGGATGGTCATGATGCCGGCGGCCGAAGCGATCACGATCGGCATGGCGAAGAGCCAGGGCCAGGTGAGGTAGTCGACCACGTACGACGACACGAAGAGGCCGAGGATGCCTCCGGCGCCGGCGAACCCGGACCAGATGCCCACGGCTCGGGCCCGCTGCTCCGACGGGAAGCTCGACGTGATGACCGACAGCGTGACCGGCATGATCATGGCCGCAGCCACACCGGCGAGGACGCGGGCGGTTAGGAGCATGCCGGTGGTGGACGACAGAGCGCCGAGGAAGTTGGCTCCGATGAAGAGCCCCAGACCGGCCAGCAGCACCGGCTTGCGGCCCCAGCGGTCGCCGATGGCGCCGATGGGTAGGAGCAGCGCGGCCAGCGCCATGGTGTAGCCGTTGATGACCCAGAGCAGCTGGCTCTGGGAGGCACCGAGGTCCATGGCCAGGTCCTGCTGGGCCACGTTGAGGCCCGACACCGACGCCACCACTGCGATCAGAGCACCGCACATGGCGAACAGGATCTGGCGCTGGCGCTTCGGGTCGGTGACCAGTTCGGCTTCGTGGTCGACCACCGGGGGCTCGCCCGTCTTCAGTTCGGATCGGTGCTGCAGGGCAGCTTCTGCACTCATGTGGGATTCCTGCGTCTCTTCGTTACGATACGAGACGGTATCGTACTGTTACTCGCCCAGAGAGCGCTACGCCTGATCCTGAGACAGTGGTCACGCCGGCGCACGAGACACCCGTCACGGAGGACGGAACCCATGGCCACCCCAGCCACCACCGACGCGCGCAGCACCGCGGTGCAGACTGTTCGCGTGTCGTCCCCAACCCCTGCCCCGCCTTCGAAGCCCGACCCTCGGGCCGGCGAGGCGCCGGTCGACGCCCGCGTGGCTCGCAGCCGGGCCACGGTGCTGCGCACGGCCACCGACCTG
>JAAZBK010000281.1 GCA_012513855.1 Acidimicrobiales bacterium | reverse complement strand
GGCGACTTCGGCGGCGGCGGGATGATGCTCGCCATGGGCGTGTGCGCGGCTCTGGTGGAGACCGGCCGGTCCGGTGAGGGACAGGTGCTCGACGTCGCAATGGTCGACGGCGCGGCGAGCCTCATGACCATGATCTGGGCGTTCAAGCACATGGGCATGTGGTCGGGGGAGCGGGGCACCAACCTGCTCGACACCGGTGCCCACTTCTACGACACCTACGAGACGGCCGACGGCAGGTTCGTGTCGATCGGGTCGATCGAGCCGCAGTTCTACAAGGAGCTCCTGCGCCTCACCGGGCTGGAGGGCGAAGAGCTTCCCCACCAGCACGACAAGACGCAGTGGCGGGCGCTGAAGGACCGCCTCACCGAGATCTTCCGCTCGAAGACCCGAGACGAGTGGTGCGAGATCATGGAGGGCACCGACGTCTGCTTCGCCCCGGTCCTCACCATGGACGAGGCGCCGAACCACCCCCACATCGCCGAGCGGGGCACGTTCGTGGAGAACGCCGGGCTCGTGCAGCCCGCTCCGGCCCCCCGGTTCAGCCGCACGCCGGGCGAGATCGCCCGACCCCCCGCTCACGCCGGCCAGCACACCGACGAGGTCCTGGCCGACTGGGGCGTCGACGCCGAGGTGATCCAGCAGCGTCGAACGGCGGGCGGCATCGCCTGAGACACATCGCCTGAGACGGCTTCTGGTGGTGGAGGGTGCGCTCCAGGGGCCGGATCCACGACCAGAACCGTTAGGCCGGCCAGCACAACGGCTTCTGGTCACCGGAGGTGGCCCGAGCCGTAGCCGAACACGACCAGAAGTCGTCGGCACCATGGCGGTGCCGTTGTATAGGTTCCGGCGGATGGCAACCATCGTCAGCCTCCACGCCCACCCCGACGACGAATCGATCACCGTGGCGGGCCTTCTGGCCCGGAGCGCCGACGCCGGCCACCGGGTCGTCCTGGTGTTCGGGACCCGCGGTGAGCTGGGCACGCCGGTGGAGGGTGCCCTGGCCGAGGGGGAGCAGCTGGCCATCCGGCGGACCTCGGAGTGCTACGAGTCGGCGCGGGTGCTGGGCGCGGAGCGCGTCGAGTTCCTCGGCTACGTCGACTCCGGGATGATGGGCGACGAGACCAACGATCACCCGTGGGTGTTCTGGCAGGCCGACCTCGAACAGGCCGCCAACCGGCTCGCCGCGATCCTGCGCGAGGAGGAGGCCGACCTGTTGACCACCTACGACGACCACGGCGGCTACGGCCACCCCGACCACATCCAGGTCCACCGGGTCGGGCGCCGGGCGGCCGAGTTGGCCGGCGTACCCCTGGTGGCCGAGGCCACGAGCAACCGCGAGATGGTCCTCGAGTTCACCCGTCGGGCGGCCGACGACGGCACCCTCGACGAGATGATGCAGCCCACCGACGAAGGGCCGCTGGAGCCGCCGTCGCTGCCCGATGACTTCGGCACCCCCGTGGCGCAGATCACCCACGTGCTCGATGCCGTCCCGGTGATCGACCGCAAGCGGGCTTCCATGCTGGCCCACGGCAGCCAGATCGGTCCCGACCACTTCATGGCCGCGATGCCCGACGAGGTGTTCGCGCTGGCCTTCGGGACCGAGTGGTTCGTCGTCTC
>JAAZBK010000036.1 GCA_012513855.1 Acidimicrobiales bacterium | reverse complement strand
TTGAGGGTGCGGGCCCGGGGCCGGAACGCCGCGGTGCGCCGCTCCAGTTCGAGCTGGGCCTCCTTGTTGTAGGCCACCGCCAGGACCGTCTCTCGCTCCCAGCCCCGATCGCCCAGGAGGTGGCGCAACCGCTCGGTGAGGACGCGTGTCTTGCCCGAACCGGCCGGGGCGATGACCCGGGCGGGCCCGCTCAGGTGCGACACCGCGGCGCGCTGGTCCGGTGCCAGGTCGGACACCGGATCTACTTCGGGTGGCGACGGGGTGAGCCGGCCCAGCTCGACCGTCTCGTGGTGGACCACGCTCAGGCCACCCAGATCGGCCGGGTCGAACGGGCGCCTGGGGCCGCCGTCGATCCACGCCGCGGTCCCGGCGGCCAGGGCGACATCGCCAGCGCCGTCGAGGACCTCGGTGGCCCCGACCCGGGCCGCCTTGCGCCCCCACCACCAGATCAGCTCACCGCCGCGGGCCTGGTAGTTGTTGTTCCACACCAGGAAGTGGAGCCGGTCGAACCAAGGCTCGGTGGCCGGGCCGAGCTGCCAGACGGGGATCTCGATGGTCTGGGGCGCCCGGAACCGGCCCGGGTCCACCGCCAGCTCCACCACCACGGGCTCGCGCCGGCTCCAGTGCTGGTGCAGCCGCGCCACCGTGGACGCGGGGTCCTTCAGCACCGCGTCGTCGACGGTGACCACGGGCGCGGCCATCCACGGCGCCGGGATGGCGCCCCCCACGTCGATGATCACGCCACGCCCGAGCGCGGCCGGTCCCGGTGCGGTCACGTGACAACCCTAAGCACCCCCGGTGACATCGACCGTGACCTCGATCAGGTCGAAGTGCTCCTCTGCGGGTGAACCGACCCGCTGAAAGACCACGAGCCGCCCCCGACGCCGTTGTCGGGGGCGGCTCGTGTGATCAGCGGCCAGGCCGCTACTGGAACGGGCCTCAGACTGCTTCGAGGGCCTTGTCCAAGTATCGGTCGCGACACAGCGAACGTTGAAGCTTTCCGCTGCTGGTCTTTGGAAGGGTTCCGGGCGAGACGAGGACCACCTCGTCGGCCGACATGCCCACCACGTCGCGGATGCGAGCCGCAACCGACTCGCGGATGGCCGACGCGTCGGTGAGCTTGGTCTCGGCCACCACCACCAGGCCTTCCCTGCGGGACCCCTGGATGCCGAAGGCGATGACGTTGCCGGCCCGCACCCCCTCGATCTCGGCGACGCTGCGCTCGACGTCCTCGGGGAACACGTTGCGGCCCGCCACGATGATCACGTCCTTGATGCGACCGCAGATCACCAGCTCGCCCTCCACCAGGTAGGCGAGGTCGCCGGTCTTGAGCCAATCCCCGTCGAAGGTGGCAGCGGTTGCGTCGGGGCGCTTGTAGTAGCCGGTGGTCACCGAGGTACCCCGGATCTGGAGCTCCCCCACCTCCCGTTCCTTGAGCGGATCACCGCTGACCGGGTCGACCACCCGGATCTCGAGGCCCTTGACGGGCTTGCCGAGGCGGGCGAATCGCTTCACGCCCGCGGCGTCGGCATCCAGCGGAGCGGCGTAGCGCTCGGTCTCGAGCACGCGCTGGTCGACGTCGTCGGTGCGCAGACCGCTCATCAGGGCGGGGAAGGTGCCGGCGATGGCCACCTCGGCCATCCCGAAGGCCGGGAAGACCGCACCGGCTCGCAGACCGTGGCGTTCGCCGGCGGCCACCAGGGCCTCCACCCCCTTGGCGTCGACCGGCTCGGCGCCGTTCAGCCCCACCCGCAGGTGCGACAGGTCGAGCCCGTCGAGGCGCTTGAGTGCCCGGGTGGCCAGCACCCATGCGAAGTTGGGCCCGGCGGTGATGGTGCCCTTGTAGTCGGAGATCCACTGCATCCAGCGCGACGGGCTGGCCATGAACGTCTGCGGCCCGGCGAGCACGAGGTTCACGCCGCGCACCATGGCCGAGGTGAGGATCCCGATGAGGCCCATGTCGTGGTAGAGCGGCAACCACGAGACCGCGACATCGGTGCTCATGTCGAGCTCCAGGGCGGCGTCGATGGCGTCGACGTTGGCCAGCACCACCCGGTGCGGGAGCATCACGCCCTTGGGATCCGACGTGGAGCCGCTGGTGAACTGGAGGACGGCGAGCGAGTCGGGGTCGATCGACGGCATCACGTAGTCGCCAGGGTCGCCCACCAGGTCCTCGAAGCCGACCATCGCCGGATCGCCGGGCTGGGGTTCGATGAACGGGGCGAGCTGCGGGTCGACGATGAGCAGGCGGGTGTCGGCGCCCTCGATGCGGCGGCGGGTCTGGTCGACGAACTCCTCGATCGACGACATCCGCATCGGCAGTGGCAGCACCACGACCGTGGCACCGGCGAGCCAGATGGCCTCGATGGCGGTCACCAGCTCCCGGCTGGTCGGGCTCAGCAGGGCGACGTGGTCACCGGGACGAACCCCCCGGGCGACCAGGCCGACGGCCATCGCCTTGGCGTCGAGGTCGAGTTCGGACCACCGGACCGGGACGTGTTCGTCGCCGTCGACGAAGGTGACGGTTCCGTCGTGGCGGGTGGGATCTGCGATGCGGAGGGGAATCGTGTGCACGAACAGTTCTGACCAGGGTCGATGCCGTTTGGTTACGCATCGGTGACGAACTCGGCTCGCGGTCCCACCGGACGGAACGGAGCCTGGTCGGGCGACGGTTGCGACTGGTCGTAGCCGACCGTCCGGCCGGGCTCGGATCGGACAGACTGCGGACATGTCGCACCCCCGCCGCCTCCGCTTCGCCGCCGATCTCCAGGCACCGCTCCCCGGCTCCGACTGGCTCGATTCGGCCCGGGAGCTGGAGGCGCTCGGGTACTCGACGATCTTCGTGCCCGACCACTTCGACGAAGGCCCGGGACCGATCGCGGCCATGGCCGCGTTCGCGGCGGTCACGTCGACGATCAACGTGGGGG
>JAAZBK010000280.1 GCA_012513855.1 Acidimicrobiales bacterium | reverse complement strand
TCGGTGAAGGTGATGGTGATGATGTCGGGCGGGGTCGACTCGTCGGTGGCAGCCGCGCTCCTGCGCGACCAGGGGCACGACGTGGTGGGCGTGACCCTCAAGCTGTGGGGTGGCGAGAGCGACTCTGGGTGCTGCTCGATCAGCGACGTCGACGATGCCCGGCGCGTGGCCGACAAGCTCGGGATAGAGCACCACACCTTCAACTTCGGCGAGGAGTTCACCCGCCACGTCGTGGGCCCCTACGCCGCCGATCACGCGGCCGGCCTCACCCCCAACCCCTGCATCGAGTGCAACCGCCACATCAAGTTCGCCGCGGTCGACGAGCGCGCACTGGCGCTGGGGTTCGACGCCGTGGCCACCGGGCACCACGCCCGGATCGTGGCGAAGCCCGACGGGACCCGGCGCCTGGCCCGCGGCGCAGACCCGGCGAAGGACCAGAGCTACGTGCTCCACGTGCTCGGCCAGGAGCAGCTGGCCCGCACGATCCTCCCCATCGGCCACCTCGCCAAGTCCGACGTCCGAGCGATGGCTGCCGGCCTCGAACTGCGAACCGCGGCCAAGCCCGACAGCCAGGACGTCTGCTTCATCACCAGGGCCACCGGTCGGGGCAGCTTCCTCGGCGACCGGATCCCGCTCACCCCGGCTCGGGTGGTCGACGCCGAGGGTCGGCAGGTCGGTCAGGTGACGGCGGTGGAGCTGGTCACCCTCGGGCAGCGCAAGGGCCTCGGCCTGGCGGGTGGGGGAGCTCCCCGGTACGTGGTCGACGTCGACCGCACCTCCGCCGAGCCCGTGGTCACCGTCGGGTCGGTGGCCGACCTGATGGTCGATGCACAAGAGGTCAGGCGGTGGAGCTGGAGCGCCGGCCCGGTGGCTGGAGAGGTCACGGTCCAGATCAGCGCGCACGGAGCAGCCGCACCGGCGCAGGTGGAGCCGGCCGAGAGCGGGGTGGCTACGGTGCGGTGGGTCGATCCTCATCGACGGGTCGCCCCGGGGCAGAGCGTGGTGGCCTACCTCGGCGACGAGGTGGTGGGTGGCGGCTTGGCCTGACGTGAGGACCTGTGGCGGTCTCGCGCCGGGCACATGTCACCGCCTCCCTCGTCGGCGGCCATGGCAGCATCGTTGCCGTGCCCAACCACCAGGCCAACTCTCCGAGCGACGTGGTCGGCCGGTTGCGTCGCCTGGCGACCGACCGCCGGGCACTACGTCGCGAACGCGGCGCGGTGGCCGACACCGACGGCCGACCGGGCACCTCCGCCGGCCGCCCGTCTCCGCTGCCCCGAACCACCGTCGACTCCACCATCCGGCCGGTTGCGAGCGGTCGCTACCTGCGGCTGGGGTGGGCGCCCGGCGAGCCCCACGTGGTCCTGGCCGACGACGGCGTCACCCCGGCCCCGGATCGGGCGACCAAGCGGCGGTCGCTGCTCTACTTCGCTCAGCACACCGACGCCCACGTGTGCGACGTCCAGGCCCCGGCGCGCCTGGAGGGTGGTGAGTCGTTCGGGTGGTTCAACCCGGGCGCCGACGGTGGCCACCGTCCCCAGGAGGCGTTCACGGCCCAGGTGCTCGACCGGATGGTGGCGGCCACCAACGCGGTGGTCGACAGCCCCGAGACCGGGGCTCGCATGGCCTGGTGCATCCAGACCGGCGACAACACCGACAACCGCACCCGAGCCGAACTGGCCTGGTGGATGGCGGTGCTGGAGGGCGAGGCGGTCACCCCGAACACCGGCGCTCCCGACCGCTACGAAGGGATCCAGCGTTCGGGGCGACGGGGCTACTGGCAGCCCGACGATCCTCGCCGTGACATCTACGGCAGGGCGGGATTCCCGCACCTCCCCGGGGTCCTCGACGCCGGGATCGCGTCGTTCGAGCCGGCGGGTCTGGACGTCCCGTGGCTGGCGGTGTTCGGCAACCACGATGCGATCTTCTCGGGGTCGTTCG
Organism: Acidimicrobiales bacterium; assembly: GCA_012513855.1. Lineage (GTDB taxonomy): Bacteria > Actinomycetota > Acidimicrobiia > Acidimicrobiales > Iamiaceae > Aquihabitans. The sequence continues at coordinate 19,165 of JAAZBK010000280.1, read as the reverse complement.
GTCCGACTCGTGGAGTGCGCCTCGACCTGCTCGGTCCGATGCTCGCGGGCGCGGCGGCGAAGCCGGCGGGCACCGTCGGTCTCGTCCGGGCCATCGTCCACGCATCGGTCCTGGGATCGGACACGGGCCGCTGGGAGCGCTGGGCCGAACGGTGTCCGATCGGCATCCAGCAGGTGGTTCCCGACCCCGAGGCGCGCGCTCCGGTCTCGATGGGCGAGTTCGTCTCCGCTCTGATCGAGGCCGACACCCGACGCGGGCCGGTCGGTCACGGCTTCACCGAGCGCAACCTCGCCGACGGGACCAGTTGGTGGTCTCGGGCGGAGGGCGAGCACGTGCAGGTGCTGGGCCTCGACACCTGCAACCACTCGACCGGCGATGGAGGCGCGATCGGTCCTCGACAGTGGCGCTGGCTCGAGGAGGAACTCGCGCTCCACCACCGCTCCCACGGTGGGACCGATCGGCTGGTGGTGGTGATGAGCCACCACAACTCCTGGACCATGGACAACCACCACGACGACGAGGCCGATCCCGGACGCCAGCGCACCGGGCCCGAGCTGCTCGACCTGTTGAAGGCGTTCCCGAACGTGGTGCTGTGGGTGAACGGCCACTGCCACGAACACCGGGTCATCCGGCACCGGCACGACGGTCCCGGCACCGGGCTCTGGGAGGTCGACACGGCGAGCCTCATCGACTTCTCCCAGCAGGCCCGCACGTTCGAGCTGCTGGACAACGGCGACGGCACCGTGTCGATCCTGACCACCGTCCTCGACCACGCGTCGCCACCGGAAGCGGCGCGACACCGTGACGGTCGGTGGGAGGTCGTCGAGCTGGCCTCGCTGAGCCGGGAGCTGGCGGTGAACGACGACCGCTGGATCGACCCACTGGCGCTGCTCGGGCGACGGGAGGACCGCAACGTCGAGATGGTGCTGCGGGCCCCGTTCCCCCTGCGGAGGTAGGGGGTACTCCGCGCGGGCGTCAGACCTCGGCGGCGAGCCTGTTCTCCCGGGCCGCGGCCAGGAACCGGGCCGGCCGGGCCGGGGTGAGGATGAGCTGGGTCCGCTCGATGGTCGAGGTCTCCCGGCCCTTGCTCCGCACGAGCAGCTCGACCGGCTCGCTCATCGACACCTCGAGGGCGAGTCCGCTGGCGCCGGCGGTGAGGTCTAGGGCGTCGGTGCCGGCCTCGGCGGGGCCGATCGCCGCTATGGAGGTCCGGAGGAACAGGTGCGGCTCCGGGAGGGTGAGCGGATCGTGGATCACCAACCCGTTCGGCACCATCACCACCCAACGGCGGGCCAGTTGGTGGAGCGACTGGACCCCCCGCCAGCAGACGAGCGCCCCCACAGCCAGGGCCAGCGCTCCGGCCACCCATTGACGGGCCGCCAGCAGCAGGGGTCCGGCCACCACCGATGCCGCCACCGCGAGCCAGGTGAGCGGAGCGACGAGCCCTGCGAACAGCGGCGGCGTCTGGAGCGGGAGGCGCCGCTCGGTGCCGTAGGAGGATCCGTCGACCCAGGCTTCGGTGAACCACGGCGACAGCACCGCCACGACCGCGATCGCCGCCACCGTGACGGCCGCCAGGTCGGCCCAATCCGTCGTCGATCCGGCCGTCGCCGAGACGACGGCGGCTACGAGCCCGCCGGGGACCAGGGTGCGGGCCGCGGTGAGACTCGTGGTGCGGGGGACGAGCAGGGCCACCAGTCCGCCCGTCCAGCCGATGGCAATCCCAACCCAGACCACCGCGCTCACCGCGGTGCTGCGACCGCTCAGAGCGTCGGTGAGGGTGATCTGACCCACCAGCGCGAGCAGGATCCAGGCGATTCGAGCCGGCCAGGCCCCGAGCTGCTCGATGAAGGTCACGGCGTCGAGATTTGCCGACGCGAGCGGTGGGTCGCTATTCCATAGGTGGGGCAAACAGAGAAAGGGGCGCACACGTGGCATCGGCCGCAGCGGTTTCGAGTACCCGGATGACCTTGCCGATGGGCGCGCCCACATCGGTTGGGAGCCTTCCGCATGCCGACCGAGATGCGGCGGTCGACTTCGTGCTGGACCGGACCCCCGAACTCCCTGCCGCCCCCACGGTGCCGCGCCTCGAGCCCTTGGAGCAGATGATCCCCCAGGCGGCGTGGGGCATCGGTGGCCTCGTGATCGACGACGACGGGACGATCTCGATCCCCGAGCCCGATCTGATCGACCCGACGGTACCGCTGGACGACCCTGGGCTCACCGGAGCACCGTTCGCCACCTGGCGGCTGTTCCTCGATCGGATCGCGGGTCGGGAGGATCCGGTGAAGCTCCAGCTCGCCGGACCCCTCACCCTCGGCCTCACGCTGATCCAGGCCGGGCTCCTGCCCGACCGGGCCTTCGCGGTGGCGGCGGCCGCGGTGGGGCAGCGGGCCCGCGACCTTCTCGACCTGGCCGAGCGGACCAGCCCCGGCACGCCGTGGCTGGTGGTGTTCGACGAACCCGGTCTGGTGGGGGGCCTGCGGCCCGAACTGGAGCTCAGCCCCGACGGCGTCATCGATCTCCTCTCCGGAGCCCTGGCCGCGGTGGAGGGACGGGCGTTCACCGGCGTGCACTGCTGCGGCCCCACCGACTGGCGGCTGGTGCTGCAGGCCGGACCCGACCTGGTGTCGCTCCCGGTGGGTGCCGACGTGACCCCGGCGGCCGGTGCCATGGCGTCGTTCCTCGAACGGGGTGGGTGGATCGCCTGGGGCGCGGTGGTCACCAACGAGCCTCTGGGCGAACACCCGTCGCGCTCGTGGCGTCAGCTCTCGGGCCAGTGGTGCGAGCTGGTGCAGAACGCCTGTGATCCGGTCCTGCTGCGCCGTCAGGCGCTGGTGACCCCGGCGTGCGGCCTGGCGCTGCACGACGAGTCCCAGACCGATCACGTCTTCGACATAACCCGCCGCCTGGCCGAGAAGATCCACGACCAGGTGATGGGAATCCGCCTATCAGTAGGCGCCTGAGCTAGTGCCGCGACCGGCACCGGTCGCGCAGTGTGCGGTCTTGGTGCGCGCCGGACGGAGACCGACTGGCCGAGCGGCAGGTCTGATTCGCCGAAGGCGACGGGGGTGACTCGCTACGCGGCCGGTAGGGGTTTGGTGCGCGCTGGACGAGAAGGAGCGACCGAGCAGCAGGTCTGATTCGCCGAAGGCGAGAGAGCCCGAGCGGCTCGTCCGGCGAAGCCGGACAAGAGCGGAGAAGCACGTGCCCATCCGAGGCGAAGCCGAGGAAGAGCCCTGCAGCGATGGAGGACGAGCCCCCGGTGCTGAGCCGGAGAGGGATGGGCGCTGTTGCGGAAGGGCGAGAGAGCCGAAGGCTCTAGAGCTTCCGCAACGCGCCCATGAGGCGCTTGAGGGTGGAGACCTTCTCCTCGGCGTCCTGCTCTTCGATGCGGAAGGCGACGTCGACCGGGTTGGGCTCGCCCCGGCGCCGCTTCTTGCCGGTGGCGGCGCCGTTGGCTCCGGCAGCTTCGGGCTCGTCGATGAACTGCGCGTAGAGGTCCTCGAGCCAGGCGGCGTTGGGGTCGTTGGGCCGTTCGTCGACCGGTTCGGACTCGACCTCGCCGTGGTGCAGCTGGGCCGAGGTGTCTGCGAACGGGTCGGTGTCGGCAAACGGGTCGGTGGCCGCGAACGGGTCTGGCGCGACGTCGTCGGCCGGTGGCGCCGAGGCCTCCCCGGAGTGGCCGAACGGGTCAGCTGCCGGTGACTCGAAGGGATCCGTGCCGGGTGAGGCGAACGGGTCGGACGCGAACGGGTCGTGACCAGGGCGCTCGTGGTCGACCTCGTCGAGGTTCTGCACCGGCTCCGAGGTGGTGCCGCCGAGGAGGTCGGTGGCGCTGGCGAACATGTCGCTGAACGGGTCGACGCCGAGGTCGCTGGTGGCCGCCACCGACGGGGTCGGGTCCGAGCCCGAGTCGGTCTCGGCCAGCGCATCGGCGATGGCGTCTCCGATGTGGGCGGTGAGCGGATCGGTCTCGGTCTCCTCGGACCGGGGGCGGGCCGTACGGTGGGGGAGGCCCATGGCGAGCAGCGGATCGGCCTCCATCTCCAGGCCCGGCGCCGGTGCTTCTTCGGCCTCGGGCTCTGGGCGGCGGATCGGCACGACCTGGGCGTCGTCGTCGGTGGATACGACCTCGACCAGGCCGGCCTGGTGCAGGCGGTTGACCACGCGGGCGGTGGAGTACGCGCCGCGGCCCAGTTCGGTGGCCAGTTCGCGGATGGTGCGGGGACCGGACAGGGCGGTGACCAGCTCCCAGTCCTCGCGGAGGATCGTGACCTGAGCGGCGTTGCCGGGCAGGGTGCGGCTGGCCTCGACCCACGAGTCGAGGCTGGGGATGGCGCTGGTCCACTCGTCGACCTCGCGGACGCGCTTTCGGACCTCATTGACGATGGCGTCGACCGGGAACGCGCGGAACGGGCCGAGCCAGTGGACGGTGTCGGGCTCGAAGTCGAACTCGCCGGTGCCGTCGCGGAACAGGTCGATCAGCGGGTCGTAGACCACCGAGAGCACCACCGAAGCCAGGAGGTCGGAGGTGATGAAGCCGTTGCGGACCAGCAGCTCGCCCACCACGGGGCGCTCTCCCGCCTCTTCGATGGCGTCACCCCACCCGTCGGCGCTCAGGCGGCCGGGGCGGACGAGGGCGGTGGCCAGCGCGGCGTCGGTGGTCTCGTTACGAGCGAAGTAGAGCTGGCCCCGGTGCAGGTAGACGGTGCAGCCGTGTGGCCCACCGAAGCGGACCGCGCCGGTGCGACCATCGGTTGACAGGACCTTGAGGATGCCCGCAGGCGAGAAGTCCTCGAGCGTGCCGTTGAGAGTCATCAGCTATCCGCATTCCTCGGGCGTCGTTGTGGTAACGGTTGGGCGATCCTGCCTGCTCCGTCGGCCGGGAGTGGGCCGAGTTGAGGTTTTTCGACCACCGGTGGGCGGGGGAGAGGGGCTACCAGGATGCCCTCTCAGCCGTCGGCCTGCACCGTGGACGGGATCTAGTGTTCCCCGACGATGATCTCGTCGCCTGATCCCGCCCCCCGATCCGGCCCCAGCGACGACGTCGCGTCACGAGCCGCCACGCTGCGTGAGGAGATCGCCGAGCACAACCGGCGCTACCACACCGACGACGCCCCGACCATCTCCGACGCCGACTACGACGACCTGGTCAGGGAGCTGCGGAGCCTCGAGGAGCAGTTCCCGGAGCTGGTCATGGACGGCACGCCCACCGCCACCGTGGGTGCGGCTCCGTCGGCCACGTTCGCGCCCGTCCGGCACCGGGTGGCGATGATGTCGCTCGACAACGCCTTCTCGCCCGAGGAGCTGGTGGCCTGGGGAGAACGGGTGGCCCGCCGGCTGCTCCGCACCGCCACCGACGGGTCGGCCGAGGGCGACGCGGGAGCGGGCGAGGTCGACGATGCCGAAGCGGTGGAGGCACCGATCGGCTACTGCTGCGAGCTGAAGATCGACGGGGTGGCCATCTCGTTGCGCTACGAGGACGGTGTGCTGGTCCAGGCGGCCACCCGGGGCGACGGGCAGGTCGGTGAGGACGTCACCGCCAACGTGCGGACCATCGCGGACGTGCCCGACCGCCTCCCCGCCGACGCCCCCCGGGTCCTGGAGGTCCGGGGCGAGGTCTACATGTCGATCCCGGCCTTCGAGCGCCTCCAGGAGTACCAGCAGGAGGAGAACCGCGTCCGGATCGAGGCCGGGCGCAAGCCGAACCCCGTCGCCTCGAACCCCCGCAACGCCGCCGCCGGTTCACTGCGGCAGAAGGACGCCTCGGTCACGGCCCGCCGTGAGCTGTCGATGTGGAGCTACCAGCTCGGAGAGGTCGAGGGCGGTCCCGAGCTGACCGGGCACGAGGAGACGCTGGCCCAGCTCGGCGAGTGGGGCTTCGCCGTCAACCCGGAGCGGCGGCTCTTGGCCTCGGCCACCGAGGTGGCTGAGTTCTGCGATCACTGGCAGGGCCACCGCCACGACCTGGACTACGAGATCGACGGCGCCGTCGTGAAGGTCGATGACCTCGCCCGCCAGAACGTGCTCGGCTTCACCTCCCGAGCCCCTCGTTGGGCCATCGCGTACAAGTTCCCGCCGGAGGAGCGAACCACCCGCCTGCTCGGCATCGAGGTCTCGGTGGGGCGGACCGGTCGGGTCACGCCGTTCGCGGTGCTGGAGCCGGTGTTCGTGGGCGGGGTCACCGTCTCTCGGGCCACGCTCCACAACCGGGCCCAGGTCGAGGCGAAGGACGTCCGGGTGGGCGACACCGTGATCGTCCGTCGGGCCGGCGACGTCATCCCCGAGGTGGTGGGTCCGATCTACGACGACGACCACGCGGCCCGGCCGGTGTGGGAGTTCCCCACCCACTGCCCGTCGTCGCGTCCGGTGGAGCTGGTCCAGCCCGAGGGCGAGGCCGACACCCGCTGCCCCGACCCGGAGTGCCCGTTCAAGGTGGCGGGACACATCGAGCACTTCGCGGGGCGGGGGTCCATGGACATCGACGGCCTCGGCGAGCAGCGGATCCAGCTGTTCCTCGACCTCGGGCTGATCGGCGACGTGGCCGACGTCTACTCGATCGACTTCGAGCGGCTGGCCCGACTCCGCTCGGTCATCACCGACTGGTCCTCGGCCGCCCTGAGCGCCGCTCGGACGCGGGTGGCCGACCCGAAGGCGAGCTGGGACGACGTGGTGGAGGCCGCCGACGTGGAGGGCACCGAGCCCGACGATGCCGTGGCCGACCAGCTCGGCATCCCCGCGAGCCTGCTCGAGGAGCTGCGCCAGGAGCCGAGCCGGCTGAAGTCGGTGGCCGGCACCCTCGGCGGGTTGGGCGACGAAGGGGTCGCGAACCTTCAGGCCGGGATAGCGGCCAGCCGGTCTCGACCGCTGGCGAACCTCCTCGTCGGCCTGAACATCCGCCACCTCGGTCCGTCCGGCTCCCTCGCCCTGGCGAAGGCGTTCGGCCACCTGGACAGGATCGTCGACGCCCCGGTGGAGGCGATGGCGGCCGTCGACGGCGTCGGCACCGTCATCGCCGAGTCGGTGCACGAGTGGCTGGCCGACCCCGGCCACCGCGACCTGGTCGACCGGTTGGCTGCGGCCGGCCTGAACGTGGAGGGCCCCGAGGTCTCCACCTTGCCCCAGACCCTCCTCGGCAAGGTCGTGGTGGTGAGCGGCACCCTGAACGGCTACACCCGCGACGAGGCCGAGGCGGCGGTCACCGATCGCGGCGGCAAGTCACCCGGTTCGGTGTCCAAGAAGACCACCGCGCTGGTGGTGGGCGAGTCGCCGGGCGCGTCGAAGGTCACCAAGGCCGAGTCGCTGGGGGTTCCCGTCCTCGACCAGGCCGGCTTCGAGCACCTCCTGGAGACCGGCGAACTGCCGACCACCTGAGGCGAGGTCAGCTGACGCTGGCCGTCCAGGACGTGGTGCGGGAGTCGGTCTCCTGACGGCCGGCCGGGAAGTACTGGAGGGTGATCTGGATCTCGCCCTGCTCGAACGCCTCGATGACCTTGCCGGGGCCCGGGCGGAACACCACCCGGTGCCGGTTGTTCATCCGCAGCCCGAACTCCTCGATGTTGCTCTTGTTCACGGGGTCGTCGGGGTCCAACGCACCCTCCATCTGCTCCTCGGGGATGGCGATCCCGTTCACGACGAGGCGACCGTCGTATCCCAACTCGAGGGTGGCCCCCACCTCGGTCTGTCGCAGCGCCCGCCCGCCGGGGGCCGGGTACTGCTCGACGATGGCGTCGTGGGTGTTGGCGTCGTCGGCCGACTGACCCACGTTGCACCCGTAGGCGAAGATCGCCGCGGCCAGCAGCAAAACGGCCATGCTGACCCCGCGGAACACCCAGGGGTTCGATCCGAGGTCGCCGAAGCCTCCGGGGTTCCGCGGAGGGCCCCCGGCGGGCGCCGTCCCGTGCGGGTGCGGTCCCGATCCGTTCTGGGACACCGGGCGCTGCGCGGTCTCGCTCATGGGTTGAATGGTGCCAGTCTCCGGCCCGGTCCACACCATCGCCGGTGCGGGCGAGCCCGGTCGTTTCCCGGTTTCGCGGCGCTCGTGCAGGTCAGGGAGGCTCCACCAACCACGAGGTGGTGGGCGGTACCCTCGGTGCGTGGCCAATCCGCGCATGACGGCAGAAATAGGCCGGGTGCTGGGCGGGCGCTACCGGCTCGTTGCTCCAATCGGCATGGGCGCGTCCGCCCAGGTGTTCCTGGCCGACGACGTCCGGCTCCGCCGTCGCGTCGCGGTCAAGATGCTGCACGACGCCCTGGCGGGTGATTCGGAGTTCCTGCGGCGCTTCGCAGCCGAGGCCCGTGCGGCCGCCGCGCTGAACCATCCCAACGTGATGGCCGTGTACGACTGGGGCGACGACGAGGTGGCCTTCATCGTCACGGAGTACCTCTCCGGTGGCAGCCTGCGGTCGCTGCTCGACCGCAGCGGCAACCTCACGCCGTCGCAGGCTCTGACGGTCGGCCTCGACGCCACCCGGGCTCTCGACTACGCCCACCGCCGTGGCTTCGTCCACCGAGACATCAAGCCCGCAAACCTCCTGTTCGGCGACGACGGCCGCCTGCGCATCGCCGACTTCGGTCTCGCCCGCGCCCTGGCGGAGGCAGCCTGGACCGAGCCGCAGGGAGCGGTCCTTGGCACCGCCCGCTACGCCTCACCGGAGCAGGCCAAGGGCGAGAAGCTCACGGGCAAGGCCGACGTCTACTCGCTGGCGATCGTGCTGATCGAGGCCGTCACCGGCGAGGTCCCCTTCGTGGCCGACACCACGCTCGGAACCCTCATGGCTCGGGTGGATCGCCAGCTGGCCGTCCCCGAAGAGATGGGCCCGCTCGTCGACGTGCTCACCCGGGCCGGTCACCCAGACCCCGAGGAGCGGATCGACGCCCGCTCGTTCGCAGCTGGGCTCCTCCGCGCGGCCAAGGCCCTGCCCCGCCCGACGCCCCTTCCGCTGGCCGGAGCGCTCCCGCCTGCCGGCGAGGTGGTGGCCGACCTCGATCCCACCGTCCACGCCCCGGTCGCCGGCGCCGCTGGGGCGGTGGTGGCCGATCGGTCCGGCCTCACCGACGACGACCTCGATCTCGACCCACCGGACTGGGTCAGCCGATCAGATGTTCCCGACCTGCCGGGCCCCGACGTCGACCGATCGGCCGCTGGTGCGGGTGCGGTGGCGCTCGCCGGTGGCGCGGCGGGTCTGGTCGGCGGAGCAGCGGGCTCGACGCTCGACCCCGAGCCCGAGCCGATGGTCGTCGACCTTCGCGACCTGACGGGCGGCGATGAAGACATCGACGGTGACGAGACGGGCTCCGGCCAGGGTCCCGGCGACGATCCCGATGCCACCCCGGCTGGTCCGGACGACGACCTGTCCGGCCAGGAGGCCGAGCTCGGCGACGATCCCGGGCGCTCGGCCGGCGCCACCGACGAGACCGACCAGGAGCTGGTCGACGGCGACCACGAGCTGGCTCCGGCCGAGCAGGAGCTGGTGGCGGTCGGCGTGTCGGGAGCAGCGTCGGAGCCCACGTGGGCCGACGGTCCGAACGGTACCGACCTCCACGATCCGGTCGACCGCATCGTCGACCCCGCGGCCACCGCGGTGATCCCGCCGGTCCGCATCGACGACTTCGACTACCCCGACATCGCCCGGCCCGACACGCTCGGTCCCGACCGGTCCGGCGTGGTGCCGATAGACCCCGACACGGGCGGGCGCAGGCGCCGCCGGTGGCCCTGGGTGGTGGCCGCCGCGGTTCTGCTGGCCGGCGGCGGTGGGATCGCTGCCGCCACCGTGTTCGACGAGGAGCCGGAACCGCCGGTGCCCACCCTGGTCCTGCCGTTGCCCGACTTCACCAACCGCAGCCTCGACGAGGCCCGCACCCTCCTGGCCGCGGGCGGTTGGAAGGTCGGAACCATCGACGCGGAGCGACGCGACAACACCATGAAGGGCCAGGTCCTCGGCATCGACCCCGCTCCGGGCACCCGCCTCGAGCTGGGCGGAACGGTCGACCTCCTCGTCTCCGACGGCCAGCACATCTACCCCGTGCCGCTCGACGCCCTCAACGGCGTGACGGTCGACGAGGCCACCGAGATCCTGCTCGATGCCGGCTTCGCCACCAACGCCAGCGGTGGAACCGCCCACCACGAGGAGGTCGCCGAGGGCGACGTGATCTCCGCGGTGGAGGGAACCGGGGCCGAAGCCGAGCGCGGTAGCACCATCGGGCTCCTCATCTCCCAGGGCCCTGCCCCGCGCACCGTCCCGTCGGGGTTGGTGGGCGGGACCCAGGCCGAAGCTCAGGCGGCGCTGGAGGCGGTGCAGCTGAAGATCGCGGTGGTCGGCACGTTCAGCGACGACGTGCCCGAGGGCGAGGTCATCTCGGTCCTTCCCCGACAGGGCACCACCGGGCTCGAGCGCGGCTCGGCGGTCAACGTCGAGGTCTCCAAGGGTCCCGAGCTCCGCGCCGTCCCCGACATCAGCCGGGCCGACGACCTCTCCGAGGCCGTGCAGATCCTGCGGTCCGCCGGGTTCGAGCCCGGCGACGTGCGGGGTCGGGCGACGGGTCGCCCCCGTCGCACCAGCCCCGGAGCAGGCACCATGGCCCGCCCGGGGACCAGCATCGACATCATCATGGGCTGACCCACTCGGCGATCCGAACGATCGGCCCGGTCATCGTGAGGCCTGGTGGGGTTGGCGACGGGTTCTGGTTGTGATTCGTGGCGTGGGAGCGCGTGTTCGGTGACCAGAACGGGTTGCGGCCAGCCTGGCCGGAGTCTGGTTGTGGCCGGCTTCTGGTTGTGGTTCGTGGCCTGTGGGCGCGTGTTCGGTGACCAGAACCAGCGTCTCGACTTTCCGCGAACGGCCCACTGCGTCCGGTGGGGACGTGACCGATGTGACGCGCTCCACCTGCAATCTTGACCCGCGGGTCAAGTAGCCTCGACGAGATGTCCGACGTCGCCGATCCCCCCTCAGACCCGGGGTCGACGTCCACCTCTGGCGCTCTCGCCGATCCGTCGGTGCACGACCGGCGTTGGCGGATCCTGGCCACGGTGCTGGCCGGGCTGTTCGCCGTCAACGTCACCATCACCATCCTGGCGGTGTCGATCCCCGGGATCGCCGAGGAGTTCGGCACCACCGAGTCAACCATGACCTGGGCCGTCACCGCCCCGATGCTCGCCTTCGGCGTGATCGGCCCGTTGGTCGGCAAGCTCGGAGACCGACTTGGCCACCGCAAGATGTTCCTGTGGGGGATGGTCCTGACGGCCATCTTGGCGGGAGCGTCGGCGATGGCGTGGTCGGCGGGCAGCCTCATCGTGGTCCGCACCCTCAGCGCCATCGGTGGTGCCACCAGTGGGCCGGCATCGTTCGCCATCGTCAGCCGCGTGTTCCCGCACCAGGAGCGGGTGAAGGCGCTCGGCTACTGGGCCATGGTCGGAGCAGGAGGTCCCGTGGTCGGGGTGGTGGCCGGAGGACCCCTCATCGAGGCGTTCGGCTGGCGGACCCTGTTCCTGCTGCAGATCCCCATAGCGGCGGTCGCGTTCATGTTCGCGCTGCGCCTCCTGCCCGAGACGCCGCGGGAGGCCCACGGTCGGTTCGACGTGGCCGGGGCGGTCCTCCTGGCGCTCGGCGTCACCCCGCCGCTCTACGCCATCAGCCAGGCGGCCACCGTCGGATGGACCGATCCGATCGTCCTCGCCTGCCTGGTGGTGTCGCCGTTCGCTCTCGTGGGGTTCGTGAAGGCCGAGGCACGAGCGGAGAGCCCGCTGCTCCCGTTGCGATACCTGAGCCGCCCGGGCTTCACGTTCGCCATCGGCGCCCAGACGCTGATCAACGCGGCCTACATGGGTTCGTTCGTCCTGTCGCCGCTGCTCATGCAACACGTGTTGGACTACACCGAGACCAAGACCGGTCTGGTGAGCATCGCCCGGCCGTTGGCGTTCTCCTTCGCCGGGCCGGTCGCCGGTGCGGTGGCCGCCAAGGTCGGGCCGCGTTGGGCCGCCACCGGTGGTGCCATCTCGGTCACCCTCGCCATGGCCTGGATGGCCACGCTCGGGTCGTCGTCGTCGGTGATCGTGATCATGGGAGCGCTGGCCATGGCCGGCGTCGGCATGGGCATTGCGGTGCCGTCGCTGTCGGCCTCGGTCACGGCCTCGGTGGATCCGTCCGACCTCGGCGTCGGCGGCGCCGCCCAGCAGATGGTGAACCAGGTGGGCATGGTCGTCGGCATCCAGGTGATGCAGGCGGTGCAGGAGTCGCGCGTCGACGCCGTGGGCCTCGAGGCCAGCTTCCACTGGGGCTACGGGGTCGGCATCGTGATCGCCGCGCTGGGAGTGATCTGCGCGCCCCGCATCGTGGCCGCCACTGGCACCCCGCTCGCTCAGGGCGGCCGCCGGGGTCGCGGTCGGGCCAGCGACGCCGAACCCGGCGTCGAACCCGCCGTGGCCTGAAAAGCACCGGAGGTGTGTGCACTTCGGTCGAACAGTTCGACCGAAGTGCACACACCTCGACGGAGATGAGCCGCAGAATCAGTCGGTGATGGCCTGGAGCCGTTCGGCGATCTGCTGGGCCACGGGGTCGGGCGTGGCCGACTGCATGGCCATGAGCTTGGTCATGTCGCCCTGGACCTTGATCTTGCCGGCCATGAAGGCCTGCATCCCGGCCTGTGGGTTGCCCTCCACCAGGATCGCCTTGGCGGTGACGTAGTCGAGCGTGACGGTGAGGTCGGGCCCCTCGAGGTGGCCGGTGTCCATCTGCATGTCGCCCTCGGTGGTGTCCATGTGGGCGTCGATCGAGCCCTCGGAGACCTCGGCCGGGGCCTCGGTGATCACCAGGTTCATCCGCATCTTGTGGGGCGGCGCACCGCCCTGGCCCTTGAACTCCTCGCGGATTGCAGCGGCTGACTCCAGCCACTCTTCACTCAAGAACTGCGCCACGTGTCCTCCTCGGACGTCGTCTCCGCACGAGCCCCTTGTCCGTGCGCCGGCGACATTACCCGCCGGTAGGGCCGGCGTTTCCGCATCGGTCGGTCAGGCCGGGACGGCGGGCGTCAGCGGCGCGGCCAGGACCCGGCGGGCCACCTTCTCGTGGCTGGCGAGCGAGCACACCACGAAGCGGGCGACGAAGGCGGCCAGCTCCTCCACCGGCATCGGCATGCGTCCGGTGCGGTGGAAGTGGCCGTAGAGGCCGACCATGCTCACGACGCCGTATGCGAGGAGGTCCACGTTCTCGTCGCGGATGGTCTCGTCGGCGATTCCCCGCTGGAGGATCACCGCGATGTCGCGGGTGTGGACGTCGGTCCCCTTGCGCAGCTCGTCGGCGAACTTCTTGTCGAGGTTCTCGACCTCCAGCAGAGCGAAGAAGTTGGCATAGCTGGCCATGTAGCGGACCGACGCCTCGGTGCCCTGGCGGATCTGCAGGAGCGGCTCCGCCTCCGGGTCCATGGCCGCCGCCTGGAACTGACGGAGCCGCAGGCGGTTCAGCTCGACCAGTTCGCGGAACAGCGCTTCCTTGTTCTCGAAGTACCAGTAGAAGAGGCCCTTGGCGACGCCGGCCGCCTTAACGATGTCGACCACCCGGGTCTCGGCGAAGCCCCGCTCGGCGAAGAGCGTGGCAGCGCAGTCGAGGAGCTGCTGCTTGCGCTCCTGCCCCTGCGCGGTGAGTCGCCGGTCGTCGGTCATGGCCGCAAGTGGAGCATCGCATTGACCCGCGGGTCAAGGACGCGACCTGCGGTGCCCGTGCGCCGGCCCGGTCCGACCCACCCCGGGCGGTCCCGATGTGGTTGTGTTGTTCGTAGCCGGAACCGGAGGGGGATCCGGCCGATCGACCCAGGAGCGCCGCCATGACCGATTCGATGCCAGCCGACCTGATCCCCGGAGCCGAGCCCTGGAGCCACGAGGGTGGTCCCGCCGGGGTGCTCGTGCTCCACGGCTTCACCGGCAACCCCGGGTCGATGCGCCACCTGGCCGAGGTGCTCGCCGATGCCGGCTTCACCGTCGAGCTGCCGCGCCTCCCCGGTCACGGAACGAAGATCGCCGACATGATCCCCACGGGCTTCCAGGACTGGCTGGGCGAAGCCGAAGCCGCCTACCAGCGGCTGGCTGACCGCTGCGAGAAGGTGGTGGTGGTCGGCCTGTCGATGGGCGGTGCGCTCACCGCGTGGCTGGGTTCGGAGCACCCCGAGATCGCCGGGCTCGTCTGCATCAACGCCATCGTCAGCGCGCCGGAGGGCATGCGGGAGGCGGTCGAGGAGGTGATCGCCACCGGAGCCGATCGCTTCGCGGGGATCGGCTCCGACATCGCCAAGCCCGGCGTGGTCGAGACCGCCTACGCCGACACGCCGCTCCAGCCGTTGCTCACCCTGTTCGACGCGGCGGCGGAGTTCTCCGAGCGCCTGCCCCGGATCACCTCGCCGGTGCTGATTGTCACGAGCACCCAGGACCACGTGGTGCCGCCTGAGAACTCCGACATCCTCGCCGCAGCGGTGGCGGGACCCGTCGAACGCCTCCGCTGCGAGCGGAGCTACCACGTGGTGACCATGGACTACGACGCGGAGCTCGTGGAGAGCGCCACGGTCGACTTCGCCAAGAAGGTCACCGCCGACGTCTGAGCCGAGCGCGCTGGGCTCCGGTCGGGGGCTGGCGTTCACGCCCGTCAGGCACAGCCCTCGGGCATGGCGACCCAGTCGGAGAGACCGGCGCGGTAGTCGACCACGGCCCCCTGGTGCACCGAGAAGATGATCTGGTGGCCGGGGTGGGCCGGGTCGGTCACCACCAGGTTCCGGCTCTCGTCGTCCATCGGGTACAGGTGCGGTTCCTCGGTGACCATGCCCGGGTATGCGGCCCGCACCTCGGCGGGGGTGCTGCCCACACCCACGCCCGCATCCGTGGGGTTGGGGGTCCCGGCCCCGGTGATGTCGACGCGGGTGATCCTGTCGCCGTCGACCATGAACCAGATCCCGGGGAGCCCGTCGATCTGGGCGAAGCCGCAGCCGCCGGTGCCGTTCAGGTAGGAGTTGGGATCGATCGCCACGTCCTGGCCGGTGGCGGCGCTGGCCTCGGTCACCGTCATCGACACCGAGATGGCGCCGATGCCGTCGATCCGAACCGGCGTCAGCTCGGAGACGGCGCGGCCGGGGGGAGGTTCGTCGGCGGTGTCGACGTCGGGATCCTCGACCGAGTCGCTCGAGTCGACCGCGGACGACGTGGTGACGGTGGCGTCGCTTCCGTCGGTTCCGTCGGTGGTGGTGACCTGTCCGGTGGTCTGGGGGGACTCGCTCGTCGGTGGGATCTCCGTGGTGCTCGAGTCGGCAACGTCGATCCGCTGGGTCTCGTCGGGGTCGCCTTCGCCCAAGGCGAACAGGCCCGCCGCCAGGACCACCAGGACCACCGCGGCTGCCGCGGCGAGGACGACCCGGCCGCGACGCCGGCCTGCGTCGGCTTCGCCGAGCCGGGCCTCGATGTCGGCGAAGGTGCCCTGCGGCGTGACCGAGCGGGCGCGCTCATCCAACATGCGGCGGACGTCGCCGTCGTCGTGACGGGTGTCGGGGGGCTCGATCGGGGTCGTCATCGGGGGACCTCTCTGCGTAGGGCGGCGAGCCCGCGGTGGACGAGCGTGCGGACGGTGTTGGGCCGGCATCGGAGGACCGCCGCCACCTCGGCCTCGGGCATGTCCTCGTAGAAGCGCAGCACGATCGCTGAACGCTGCCTCTCCGGGAGGGTGGCGAGGACGTCCCACATCTCGTCGGCGACCAGTTCGGGGTCCGGGACCGCTTCCAACCTCCGGCGCTGGTGATCTTGCTCCCGGGCTCGACGGCGGCCCCAGGAGCGGCACGTGTTCACCACCGCGGTGCGGAGGTAGGCGTTCGGGTGCTCGACCGATCCCCAGTGGCGGTGGACCTTCACGAACGCGTCCTGCACCAGCTCCTCGGCCACCGCCGCGTCGCCGACCAGGAGGTACGCGAGGCGGACCATGGGGTCGTACCGGTCCCGGTACAGGTCGACGAAGCTCGACGCCCGGGTCACCGGACCATGCTGCCTCGTTGGTTGGACGGAAGGTGCCATCACCGTCAGAGACGCACGAGGGCTCCGGACCGTTTCACCGGTGCCAAGCGACCGCCCCTGCCTGGCGGTGGCCCCGCAGGGGTGCCGTACGATCGGAGCCATGTCCCGCATCTCACGTGACGACGTGGTCCACGTCGCCCGCCTCGCCCGGTTGGAGCTGGCCGACGACCAGATCGACACCTTCACCGGCCAGCTCGACGCCATCCTCGACCACGCCGCCGACGTCGAGGCGCTCGACCTCGCCGACGTGCCGCCCACGTCTCACCCCTATCCGCTGGTGAACGTGCTGCGGGCCGACGAGGTGGGGCCGACGTTGTCGAACGAGGCCGCCCTGGCCGCCGCGCCCCGCGCCGAGGACGGCCGCTTCCGCGTGCCCACCATCTTGGGCGAGGCCCCGTGACCGCCGGCGCGCAGTCAGCCGTCACGATCGCCGCCGAGGTCCGCTCCGGTAGCCGGTCGGCCTCCTCGGTGGTCGACGAGCACCTGGCTCGGATCGAAGGCGCCGAACCGTCGGTCCACGCCTTCAACGAGGTCACTGCCGACGCCGCCCGGGCCGCAGCGGCCGAGGTCGACCGACGGGTCGCGGCGGGAGACGACGTGGGCCCGCTGGCCGGCGTGCCCATCGCGCTCAAGGACAACCTCTGCACGCTCGGCGTGCCCACCACCTGCTCGTCGAGGATCCTCGAGGGCTGGGTCCCGCCCTACGACGCCACCGTCGTCTCGCGCCTGGCCGCCGCCGGTGCCATCTCGGTGGGCAAGACCAACCTCGACGAGTTCGCCATGGGCTCGTCCACCGAGAACTCGGCCTTCGGACCCACCCGCAACCCCCGCGACACCTCCCGGGTGCCCGGCGGCTCCTCGGGCGGGTCGGCCGCAGCGGTGGCCGCCGGCTTCGCCCCGATCTCGCTCGGCTCCGACACCGGTGGCTCGATCCGCCAGCCTGCGGCCTTCTGCGGGGTGGTGGGGGTCAAGCCCACCTACGGGCTCGTGTCGCGCTACGGGCTCATCGCCTTCGCGTCGTCGCTGGACCAGATCGGTCCGTTCGCCACCACGGTCCACGACGCCGCACAACTGCTCGAGGTCATCGCCGGTCACGACCCGTACGACGCCACCTCGATCCCCGAGCCCGCCCCATCGATCGTCGAGCACCTCGACGACGGGGTGCAGGGGCTGCGGGTGGGCATCGTCACCGAACTGATGGGCGACGGCATCAGCCCAGCGGTGACCGCACGGGTGCGGGAGGCCGCCGACGCGCTGGCCGCGGCCGGAGCCACGGTGGAGGAGGTTTCGGTTCCGGCGGTCACCTACGGCCTGTCGGCCTACTACCTGATCGCCCCGGCCGAGGCGTCGAGCAACCTGGCTCGCTACGACGGCGTGCGCTACGGCCTCCGCGTCGACGCGGCCACCACCAACGAGATGATGGTGGCCAGTCGCACCGCCGGCTTCGGAGACGAGGTGAAGCGCCGGATCATGCTCGGCACCTACGCCCTGTCGGCGGGCTACTACGACGCCTTCTACGGCAAGGCCCAGAAGGTCCGCACCCTGATCTGCCGCGACTTCGAGGCGGCCTACGAGCGGTTCGACGTGCTGCTGTCGCCCACCGCGCCCACCACCGCCTTCGAGGTGGGTGCCATCCACGATCCGCTCACGATGTACCTGAACGACATCTGCACGATCCCCACCAACCTCGCCGGACACCCCGCCATGTCGGTTCCGTTCGGCACCGACGAGGGACTGCCGGTGGGCGTGCAGGTGCTGGCCCCGTCGCTGGGTGAGGTGCCCATGTTCCGGGTGGCGGCGGCCCTCGAAGCCGCGGCCCCGGCCTCGTCCACCGCGGAGGTCACCTCGTGACCGGGCGTCCGACCGCCATTCCTTCTGGTAACCGTTTGCGCGCTGAGAGGGCGCGATCGGTTACCAGAACGAAGTTCGAGCGGGGCTTCACCCCTTCTGGTCACGATTTGCGCGCTGAGACGGCGCGATCGGTTACCAGAACCCGTCAGATCCACTGGAGCGCGACATGACCGACACTGCAGCCGCCGCCACCTCCGGGCCCGTTCGGGTGCCCACCGATTCGCTGGGCAACCCGATCACCGTGCCCGAGTCCGACGACGTGCTGGTGGTCGAGGCCGCCGACGGATCCCGCTGGGAACTGGTGTGCGGCCTCGAGGTCCACGCCGAGCTGGCCACGGCCACCAAGATGTTCTCGGGCGCCCCCAACAGCTTCGGCGACGACCCCAACACCAACGTCGACCCCGTCACCCTCGGCCTGCCGGGAACGCTCCCGGTGGTCAACCAGCAGGCGGTGGAGCTGGCCATCCGCTTCGGCTGCGCGGTGGGTGGTCCGCAGTCGATCCGTCGATCGATCTTCGCCCGGAAGAACTACTTCTACCCGGACATGCCGAAGAACTTCCAGATCTCCCAGTACGACCAGCCGATCGTGGTCGACGGCGAGCTCGAGCTGCCCTCGGGCCACGTCGTCGGGATCGAGCGCGCCCACCTGGAGGAGGACACCGGCAAGTCGACCCACGTCGGCGGCGAGACCGGCCGCATCCACGGCGCCGAGCACTCACTCGTCGACTACAACCGGGCTGGCGTTCCGCTCCTGGAGATCGTGAGCCGCCCCCACGTCCGCTCGGCTGAGCAGGCCCGTCAGTACGTCGCCGAACTGCGCTCCATCCTCGTGGCGTGCGGCATCTCCGACGGAAAGATGGAGGAGGGCTCGATGCGGGTGGACGCCAACGTATCGGTCCGTCGTGAAGGTACCGACGAGCTGCGCACCCGCTGCGAGATCAAGAACCTGAACTCGCTGCGCTCCCTCGGCCGGGCCATCGAGTACGAGGCCACCCGCCAGGCCGACCTCCACTCGGCCGGTGAGAAGGTGGTCCAGGAGACGCGCCACTGGGACGACGCCGACGGCCGCACCCACACCATGCGCTCCAAGGAGGAGGCCGACGACTACCGGTACTTCCCCGAGCCCGACCTGGTGCCGGTCGATCCCGATCCGGCGTGGGTCGCCGAGATCGCAGCTTCGCTTCCGATGCTGCCGCAGGCCCGGCGCCACCGGCTGGCGGAGGTCACCGGCGAGCCCGTCACCGCCGAATCGGTGGTGGTGATCGTCGACCG
>JAAZBK010000035.1 GCA_012513855.1 Acidimicrobiales bacterium | reverse complement strand
TCCCGCCGCCGTAGACGGGGGCGTAGAGCAGGTCGCGGAAGGTGGTGACGCCGAACTCGACCTCGTAGACGCCGGGCTTCTTGACGTGACCGGACACCGCGAACATGCGGGTGCCCTTGGAGTTCTCGGCGCCGAGCGCCGCGAAGGCCGCGCTGCCGTTGTTGAGGATCCACGGCAGGTTCGACAACGTCTCGACGTTGTTGACGATGGTGGGCAGCATGTAGAGGCCCTTGGCGGCCGGGAAGAACGGCGGCTTGAGCCGCGGCATGCCCCGGCTGCCCTCGAGGCTCTCGATGAGCGCCGTCTCCTCGCCCACGATGTAGGCGCCCGCGCCCCAGTGGAGCACCACGTCGACCGAGAAGTCCGAGCCGAGGATGTTCTTGCCCACGTACCCGGCGGCGTAGGCGTCGTTCAGGGCCTGGGCGATCCGCTCCTGGGCCAGCGCCATCTCGCCGCGCACGTAGAGGAACGCCTGCGAGCAGCCAACCGCGTAGCACGCGATGAGCACGCCCTCGATGAGCTGGTGGGGATCGCGCTCCATGAGGAGGCGGTCCTTGTAGGTGCCGGGCTCGGACTCGTCGCCGTTGACCACGAGGTAGCGCGGGAACACTCCGGGTGGGCAGAAGCCCCACTTGACGCCGGCCGGGAAGCCGGCGCCGCCACGGCCGAGCAACGAGGCCGACTTGACCTCTTCGACCACGGAATCGGGGCTCTTGGCGAGGGCTGCCTTGAGCCCCTCGTAGCCACCGGTGGCGACGTAGCGATCCAGGGTGTGACCCTCGGGATCGTCGAAGCGGCTGGTGATGATCTTGGGCGCGTCGGTGACGGTCACGAACCGGCGTCCTCTCCGGTGGCGTTCTTGGCCAGCCACGCCGGCTCGGGCGTGTTCTTCGGGTCAGCCGGACCGGCGGCCCGGTCGGCCGGGATGTGCTGGCGGATGCGGGCCAGCGTTCCGTGCGGGGGGATCTCGTCGGAGCGCTTGCCGCTGGCCAGGTCGTCGACGAGCTCGTCGAACTCGTCGGTGGTGATCTTGTGGAAGTAGCGGTAGTTCACCTGGAGGCACGGAGCCTCGGTGCAGGCCGCGATGCACTCCACGTCCTCGATGGTGAAGTTGCCGTCGGGCGTGGTGCTCCCGGCCTTGATCCCGAGCTTGTGCTCGGCGTGGTGCAGCAGCTCCTCGCCGCCCATGATCTGGCAGGAGATGTTCGTGCAGATGTTCACGAGGTACTTCCCGACGGGTTCCCGCTTGAACATCTCGTAGAAGGAGCACGTGCCGAGGACCTGGGCGGGGGTGGTGCCCACCAGTTCGGCGATGTGCTCCATGGCGTCGTCGGCCACGTAGCCGTCCTGCTCCTGGGCCAGGTGCAGCAGCGGGATGGTGGCCGACTTGGCCACCGGGTACCGCGACACGATCTCGAGAGCGGTGGCGAGGTTCTGTTCGTTGAATCGTGCCATCGTCCCTACCTGTCCACTTCGCCCATGATGGGGTCGACCGAGGAGATGATGGCTACGCCGTCGGCGATGAGGCCGCCGTGCATCATGTGCGGAAGCGTCTGGAGGTTCACGAAGCTCGGGCCTCTGATGTGCATGCGGTACGGCGTGGCCGAGCCGTCGGAGACGATGTAGCAGCCCAGCTCGCCACGGGGGGACTCGATGGCCGCGTAGGCCTCGCCCTCGGGCACCTTGAAGCCCTCGGTGAAGATCTTGAAGTGGTGGATCAGCGCTTCCATCGACTCGTCGATGCGCGCACGCGGCGGCGGGGTGACCTTCTTGTCCTGGACGCGGTAGTCGCCCTCGGGCATGTGCTCGATGCACTGGCGCAGGATCTTGGAGGACTCCCGAACCTCGTTGAGGCGGATGGCGTAGCGGTCGTAGCTATCCCCGTACGAACCTACGATCACGTCGAAGTCGACGTCGTCGTAGGCCAGGTAGGGCATGTCGCGACGAAGGTCCCAGGCGTAGCCGGTGGCCCGCAGGATCGGCCCGGTGGCGCCGAGGGCGATCGCCTCGTCGGCCCCCATCACGCCCACGCCCTGCAGCCGGTCGCGCCAGATCGGCTGGTTGTTCATGAGATCCTCGTACTCGTCGAGGCGCTGGGGGATGGAGTCGAGGTAAGCGGTGAGCCGCTCCTGCCAACCGTCGGGCAGGTCGGCCGCGGTGCCACCGACGCGGATGAAGTTGTGGTTCATCCGCAGCCCGGTGATCGACTCCAGCAGGCGGAGGCCCTCCTCGCGCTCGCGCCAGCCGTAGATCATCATCGACGTGGATCCGAGGTCCATGCCGTTGGTGGCCAGGAACAAGAAGTGCGAGGTGAGGCGGTTCAGCTCCGCCATGAGCATGCGGATCCAGGTGGCCCGGGGCGGCAGTTCGATGCCGAGGAGCTTCTCGGTGGCCAGGCAGAAGACCAGCTCGTTGAAGATCGGCGAGGCGTAGTCCATGCGGGTGACGTTGGTGCCGCCCTGCAGGTAGGTGAGGTTCTCACCCGTCTTCTCCATGCCGGTGTGGAGGTACCCGATCACCGGCTTGGTGCGAAGCACGGTCTCGCCGTCGAGCTCCAGCATCAGGCGGAGGACGCCGTGGGTGCTGGGGTGCTGCGGCCCCATGTTCATGATCGTGGTCTCGGATTCCTCCACCGCCGGCAGGGCGGCCTCGGCCTCCGACATGCGCAGCACGGAACCCATCTCGCGCAGCGCCTCGACGCCACCAGCGCGCGGCTCCATCTCCTGCGCGCCCTCGGAGGTGATGGCGACTCCTGCGCCTGGAGGTGCTTGGGTGACGGGATCAGTCATGGCTCTATCGGCGGGGGTGGGCGCGCGTCAGCGCGCGGCGGGGGCGTCTTTGAACTGCACGGGGATCTGGCCGACGGCGTAGTCCTTGCGCAGCGGGTGACCGTGCCAGTCCTCGGGCATGAGGATGCGGGTGAGGTCGGGGTGGCCTTCGAAGCGGATGCCGAACATGTCGAACACCTCGCGCTCGAGGGCTTCGGTGCCCGGGTGCAGCTCGAACAGCGAGGGAAGGACCGGGTCGGACTCCGGCACCTGGACACGAACCCTGACCCGTTCACGGGCGGTGTGGGAGATGAAGTTGGCCACCACTTCGAAGCGCTCGGGCTCGATGCCCTCGGGGAGCACGCGGTGGGGGTTGGTGAGGTAGTCGACGCCGGTGACGTCGACGCACATCAAGAAGCCGTCGTCGCGCAGCGCTCGGACGACATCGACCACCTGTTCGCGCGTGGGGAACAGGACCCGCTCGCCGCGGATGGTGGCCACGACGGCACCGTGCAGCGTCTCCGGCGCGGGTGCGGGCTCTTCGTCGGGGGTGATCTCCACCTCGGGGTCGGTCATGTCAGGACCGACCCAGGGTGACGAGCTGAGGGTTCCGTTGACCGTCGAGCTGGTCGACCGTGATGTTGGCGCCGCCACCACCGTTGGCCTCGCGCCGGCGGACGATGTCGCCGCTCTTGATCTTGTCGTGGAGGGTCCCGATGGCGTGGATCAGGGTCTCGGGGCCGGGCGGGCAGCCCGGCGCGTAGACGTCGACCGGCACGACCTGATCGACGCCCTGCACGATGGCGTAGTTGTTGAACATGCCGCCGGAGCTGGCGCAGACGCCCATCGAGATGACCCACTTGGGTTCCATCATCTGGTCGTAGATCTGTCGGAGCACCGGGGCCATCTTCTGGCTGACCCGGCCGGCCACGATCATGAGGTCGGCCTGGCGGGGTGAGGCGCGGAAGACCTCCATGCCGAAGCGCGACAGGTCGTAGTGCGACCCCCCGGCGCCCATCATCTCGATGGCGCAGCAGGCGAGTCCGAAGGTGGCGGGCCACATGCTGCGGGTGCGCGCCCACTTGGCCACGTCCTCCACCTTTGCGGTGATGAAGTTGTGGTCGAGCGTCTCGAGTCCGTTGCTGAAGTCCAGTCCCATCAGGCAGCGACCTCCCGGTCGGCAGGGGCCTCGCGGCCCTCGGCGCCCACCCGTCGGACCGTGGTCCTGCTGGTGCGCTCAGGCGATCCCGGATCCACCGCCACCGGGCGGCGCACCTGCGAGATCGGACCCCAGTCGAGGGCACCGTTGGCGATCATGTAGAGCAGCGACGCAACGACGGCGACGCCGAACACGATCATCTCCACCAAACCGAACACCCCCAGTTCCTGGTGGATCACGGCGTACGGGAACAAGAAGATGATCTCGACGTCGACCACGATGAAGATCATGGCCACCAGGTAGAAGCGCACCGGGAAGCGTTCCGGTGGCTCGTCCCTGGGAACGATGCCGCACTCGTAGGGAGCCGCCTTGGCCGCCGACGGACGCTTGGGGCTGACCGCACGCGACATCACCAGGCTCGACCCGGCGAAGCCGGCGCCGAGCAGCAACATCACGAGGACGGGCAGGTACTGGCCCATGGGTCAGACGGCCCCGGGTGTGGCGGAGCGCAGGCGGTCGGCGAGCTTGTCCCGGCGGTGGAGGCTGTTGGCCAGCACCAGGAACACGAGACCCGACGACGCCGTGAAGGCGATGCTCGGCTGACGGAGCGCTCCACGGTCGCGGTGCAGCACCACGGTGTACACGGGCGCTTCGGTGTCGACCACGGGAACGGGCGGGGCCTGGCCGGGCAGGGTCTCCTGCGGGATGACCGGCTGCAGCTGCACGGCCGCGTAGAACGGGTCGTGGCGGCCGAAGGTGAGCGTGTTGGTGACCTTGTAGATCACCCGACCCACGATCGAATCGTCGGTGCGGGGGGTCTCACCACCGGTGAGGAAGGCGGTGAGGAACTGGAAGTCGCTCGCGCTCTCGAAGTACTCCTCGGCCACCAGGTGCTCCTGGACCGCCGACTGCGTCTCACCGGTGTAGCGGTGAGACGTCTCGAGGATGGCCCAGTCCTCCAGCTGGTCGTCGATCATGTCGCGGACCTCCTGGGAGGCACCGGCGAGGTCGGTGAGCAGCGGCGGACGGGGTGCCTCGGGCGGGAACTCGACGAGGAGATCGGGATCACCGTCGCGGATCTCGACAGGGTCGGGCAGCTCGCTCGGAAGCGGAAGGCTGCGGGCCACATCTACGCGGTCGCTCGCCGCCGGATCGCCGACGATCACGTCGGAGACCTTCCAGTGAGGAGCCGGCCCGAGGTAGCCGATGCCGTAGATGGCCCAGATGAAGCCCATCACGAAGAACCATCCGGCGAGCCCGGTGAGGGCCAGCTGGAAGCCGAGGCGGGCGCCGCTGTTGGTGCCCATGATGAGGGCGACGGAGCCGTAGAGCACCACCACGCCCACCAGCACCGAGAGCAAGCCCCGGAAGCCGGGATCCCAGGAGAGGGCCGCAAGCATGTCGGGGGTCATCGGTGGAGGCTCCGTTCGTACTCGACGACGGCGCGCACCTGGGCCTCGGTGAACATGCCGCCCTGTTCAGCTGTGCCGGCCTCTCGGGCGATCACGCCGACCTCGTTGGAGTCGGTGTGGGACTCGATGGCAGGCACGACGCAGTAGCCGGGCATGCGCCCGCTGCCCATGCCGCTCTGGCCGTAGCGGGTGCCGTCGTCGCTGCCGACGCAGACGAAGTCGACCTGCTGCTGCACGCCCATGGTCCCGGGGAACTGGTTGACCACGTTGGTGAGCGGCGGACCGAACGCTCCGCCACCGTCGGCCTGCTTCTCACCGTAGGACCAGCCCTTGGTGTGGCAGCGCCCGCAGGAGTAGGCCCCGCCGGCGAAGCCGTCGTCGTAGCCCATGTTGAACAGGGCGTCACCCAAGCTCTCGTACATCGGCGGGCACGACTCGGTGTCGACGGTGGATGCGTCGAACGCCTCCAGCTCCTCAGCCGAGAGCCCGACCCGGGCGGCCTCGACCCGACCGTCGACGCAGGCCTGGTCCTTCCGCTCGAGCATCTTGGCGGCCTGTTCGGTGACCTCGGCCTGGGCCTCTTCGGGTGTGAGCTGGATGGTGGTCATGTAGTCGATGAGGTTCTGGATGTTCTGGGTGGTGAGGGCACCGCCGCCCTTCGCACCCCACGCCGGCATCGGCGAGAACGGACGCCCGTACTCCAGGATGTAGCGCACCTCGTCGCGGTCGAAGCGCAGGAGCACGGTGTTGAGCGCCGGGCCCTGCCAGTTCACTTCCTTGACGTAGCGACCGTTGGCGTCGGTGAGGGTGAACGGGGTGGCCGCACCCACGCCCTCTGCGCCGTGGCAGAAGGCGCAGTTGTTGCCGCCCTCTTCGGTGGTGGCGAAGAGCTCTGCGCCACGATCTACGAATTTGCGTTGCATGTCGGCCACCGCGTTCTCCTGGCGGCCGGGCTCCTGGAGCCAGTACAGCGGCAGGCCGACGCCGATGACCACCAGGCCGAGGAGGCCGAAGCTGAGCGTGCGGTCGAGCTTGCGACCCTCCAGCTCCTCGTCGGACAGGTAGGGCTTGCGGTTGGCGGCCAGCTCGATCTCGGATCCGACCTCGGGCCGAGCCTGGCGGATGTTGATGAAGGCGAAGGCGACGCCGATCACGAAGGCCAGGAACAGGATCACCAACCCGATCGAGGTCTGGGTGCTTGCAGCGAGGAGCATCAGTGTGAACCACCTGAAATGCAGTGGGGGCCTTCGGCTTCTTGGCCCGTGGTGTTGGTGCCGATGGGCGGCCCCTGGATGATGGTGCCGGTGTCGACGGTGAGCGATCCACCGGTGACGGCCATGGCGAAGCGATCGAGGCCTCGCGGGGCCGGGCCCTGCTTCTTCTCACCGACCTGGTTGTAGGTGGAGCCGTGGCAGCCGCACTCGAACCACTGCGAGCTAGCGCACGACGGCACACGGCAACCGAGGTGGACGCACTTCTGGTAGAGGGCGATCACGCCCGCACGCATGCCCACCAGCTCGGCTTCGCTGTAGACGCCCTCGGCCTTCTCCAGGGCGTTGGCCGGGTAGGCCGTGATCCACATGCGACCCTCGGGGTAGTAGGCGAAGCCACCGCCGGCGAGGATGGCGTTCTCGATGTCGGCGAGCTTGCCCACGCTGATCTTGGAGCCGAAGCCGCCGCCACCGGTGGGCCACAGGTAGGAGAGCACCGCCCCGCCGAAGGCACCGAGGCCCAGCAGGAAGCCTCCGATGATCGAGCGGTTGAGGAACTGACGGCGGTTGACGCCGATCTCCTCGGCATCGGGGGCCACGAACGGGGCAGGAGGAGCGGGCTCGGCCACGGGGACGAGGTCGCCGCCCTTGCGAGCCAGGACCGACGCGCGCTCCACGTCTCGCCCGGAGGCACCTTCGAGCAGGGGCGTGGCCTTGCGGCTCCTGCGGTCTCGCTTGCGGGTCTCGCGCGAGAGGTGCCCGGCGGCGTCGCCGGCCTCACGACGCCGGAGCGAGGTGACGACCACGAAGCCGGCCGCTAGTAGCAGGATCGGTATGGCGATCACGAGGATGTTCATGTCGTCTCTCCTACAGCTCGAAGAAGAGGCCCTCGGCCCACGGGAAGATGAAGAGCTGCCCGGGGCCTCGGAAGAACGAGCCGATGATGGTGAGGGTGGCGCAGGCCATCATGAAGATGGTGAACAGGGAGATCGCGAACTTGCGATCCTCCGGCTTCTGCGAGGGGTTGCGGTCGATGTAGGGCGCCAGCATCAGGCCACCCATACCGATGCCGGGGAGGAGCACGCCAGCCACCATCGGGTGGAACATGGTGAGCATCTCCTGGAGGCCCAGGAAGTACCAGGGCGCCTTCGACGGGTTGGGCGTCTTGTTGATGTCGGCCAACTCGAGGAGCGGGGCGTTCACGAAGATCGAGAAGATCACCGTGAAGCCGAGGCAGAGCAGGGCAGCCACGAACTCGATCGATAGCAGGTGCGGCCAGACGTGGACCTTGTCCTGCGGGCTCGCCTTGACGTCTTGGATCGAGCCCGACTTGACCACCGTTAGCAGGCGCTGGGTGTGTCCGCCGGGGCCGGCGGCGATCGGTACGCCGGTCTGGGCCGGAGCGGCCGGCGCGGTGGCGGTGGCCACGGCGCCTCCACCGGCGGGGGCCTCGGCCTCACCGCCTGCGGCCTTGGCTCGCGCGGCCTTGGCCCGCTCGAGCAGGTGTGCCGGGATCTTGCTGTCGGCTGCCGACGGCTCCGGCGAAGCCGCTGCCGCGGCCGGGGCGGCCTCGGCTGCGGGCGCGGCATCGCCGGAGTCGGCGGCCTTCTTCGCCGCGGCCTTGGCCTTGGCCTCTTCGGCCCGCTTGCGCAGGTGTTCGGGGATCTCAGTCATTCCGGTTTCCTCCGCGGCCTACAGCGGACCGCTGATGCCGCCGTCCTTGCGGACACGCCAGAAGTGGATGGCCATGAAGATGACGATGACGAACGGGAGCATCAACACGTGGAGCACGTACCAGCGCAACAACGTGTCGGTACCGATCTCGGAACCGCCGAGCAGCACGAACCGGACCTGGTTACCGAAGACGGGTGTGTAGCCCATCATGTTGGTACCCACCGTCACGGCCCACAGGGCGAGCTGGTCCCACGGGAGCAGGTACCCGGTGAAGGAGAGGAGCAGGGTGAGGAGCAGCAGCACCACGCCGATCACCCAGTTGAACTCTCGAGGTGGCTTGTAGGCGCCGTGGTAGAAGACGCGCGCCATGTGCAGGAACACCGAGAGCACCATGAGGTGGGCACCCCAGCGGTGCATGTTCCGCACCAGCAGGCCGAAGGTGACCGAGGTCTGGAGCGTGTAGATGTCGTTCCAGGCCTGGGCCGCCGTGGGCCGGTAGAAGAACATCAAGAAGATGCCCGTCACGGTGAGCAGGATGAACAGGAAGAAGCTCAGGCCGCCCAGGCAGAGCGTGTAGCTCACCTTGACCGCGTGGCGCTTCACCTTCACCGGGTGCAGGTGGTACAGCACCGAGTTCATGATCACGTAGGACCGGTTTCGAGGGCTGTCGGTGTAGCCCTTCCGGAAGATCGAACCCGGGCGGAAGATCGAGTTCCAGGCCTGCGACGACTGCACCGTGTTGGTGAGCTCGGCCATCTTCTCGCTGACCTTCGCGGCGGGACCGCCCTTGTTCTGCATGGTCTTGGCCATCGGTGGCTACTTCTCCCGATCTTGCGGGCCGGTGGGCTGGGCTGGGGCGACGACGTTCATCCGAGGCGCATCCCGTAGCCGTAGCCGTGGGTGTTGGTGCGCTGGTGGCCGTCGCCGTTGGCGGCAGGGTCACCGACCTTGCCGAGGATGATGACGCCGGTTGGGCAGCGGTCGACGCAGAGCGCGCAGCGGGTGCACACGTCGTCGTCGATGAGGAAGACCACGTTGTCGCTGGGATCGATGCCCGGACGCTCGGTGCCGTCGGCCTCCGCGATGGAGGACGGCGACACCATGTGGATGCACTTCCACGGGCAGATGTCGACGCAGCCCTCGCACATGATGCACTCGGACTGGTCGATGTGGATGAACTGCTTCGGCTTGACGGCCTTGGCGAGGTAGTCGGCGTCGACCTCGACGAGGGCGTAGTCGGAGCGGAACTCCGGCATCGGTGGGTTGGCGTCGGTCTTTGCCATGACGATCACGCCTTCACGAGGGGACGGCCGTACGTGGACTTCTCGACCTCTTCGGTCTGCTTGGCGCCACGCCCCTGCCACACGGCCCAGAGGGCGATGGAGAGGACGAAGGCCACGCCGTAGATGTTCACGGCGATGAAGTCGGACAGGGTGGCCTTGGAGATGACCAGGGGGAAGTCGATGATCCCCTCGGGTCCGAGCCAGCCGGTGGAGCCGGGGCCGGCGAGGATGGCGTCGGAGCGCATGGCCAGCGCACCCTCGGCGTAGGTCAGCCACTGGTGCGGCACCACGCCGAACGCCCAGAAGAGGCCGAAGGTCACGTAGACGGCGCCGAGCATGGCCTCGCCCCAGCTCATCGGCTCACCGACGGGCCGCTTCTTGGAGTAGAGGACGACACCGGCGGCGAAGAGCGCTGTGACGATCAACGACCCGGTGAAAGCGACGTTGGCGAACCCCTTGGCAATCGACGTGACGATGATCTCGGGTCCTGCTGCGACGATCATCCCGGTCGACACCTCCTCGTGAATCGGATCACAATGTTGAAGCACGGCCGCGGCACAACGTGGGCCGACGGCTTTCGGCTCCGGTCTAGCACGCGCCCCTGCGCGGCTCACATTTGGCGAAGGAACCCGGTAGAGGCCCTGCATCGTTCCGCCACCACCCCGCCGACCGGCGTGCTGACGGGCGTCTCGATCGGCCTCGTGACCGGCCCGCCGGTCGAGCCCCACCGCGGGCAGAACCGCACCATCACGGCCACGTTCTGCCCGCACGCCATCGCGGGCAGATCCGAGGCATCACGGTCAGCTTCTACCCGCGGCCCCACCACCACGGCGTCCCATACCGACCACCACGGGCAGAACCGCGTCATCACGGCCACGTTCTGCCCGCGGCCCACCACCACGTCCTCCCAACCCCGACCCCGGGAACCCCCGACCATCGCGGGCAGATCCGAGGCATCACGGTCACCTTCTGCCCGCTGCCCAAGCACGACCTCGGCAACGGCGCGTGCCCCACTTGGTACCCCCGCTGGACGAATGCCTAGAGTGGCCGCGTTCTAGCTCTGCCGCCGCGTGGAGCGCAGTCAGTTCCGCATGCGGAGGACGTCGTGACCGAAATCCCCGAGCACCTGCTGAAGCGGGCAGCCCAGCGCCGAGCCGCCATGACCGGTGGCGATGCGCCGGCCGACGCTCCTGCCGACGCCGCCCCGGCGGCCGGTGCTCCGGCGGGCGATGCCCCCGCGGCCGCAGCCGCGCCGGCCAAGAAGGCCCCCAGCCCGCTGCCCACGCTCGACGACGAACCGGCCAAGGTCGTCCCAGACATCCCGGTGGTGGCGGCAGCCAAGTCGCGCAAGCGCATCCCCTACTGGGCCACCGCGCTCCTCGCCTCGCTGCCCCTCTGGGCGTTCATGTACTACTACTCCATCGCCGAGCCGCCGGCGGAGGCCACCGGGGCCCTGGCAGAGGGCGAAGCGGTCTATCTCCAGTGCCAGGCCTGCCACGGTGGCGCCAGTGGAGCCGGCGGCGCAGCCGGCGCTCAACTGAACAACGGCCACGTCCTCGAGACCTTCGAGGATCCGCTCACCATGATCCACTGGATCGCCTACGGCTCGCTGGGCGGTGGCGCCCACGCCGATGGCACCTACAGCCCCATCAACCGTCCGCAGCTGACAGGTCAGATGCCGGGCTGGGCGGTCTCGCCCTCGCCGCTGTCGGCCGAGGAGATCGCGGCGGTCACCATCTACATCCGTGAGGGGCTCTCGGGCGGCGTGCCCGCCGACGACCCGAACTTCAACTCCGAGGTCTTCGATGCAGACCCGGCGGCGGCTGCGGCCATCGCCCAGGAGGTCATCGACCTCGGCGCCACCGGCGAACCCGACGTGTCGGGCATCGCGGCCGCCGAGACCGAGTAGCCCCGTCGGCGCAACGCCGTCGGCTGGCGCAGCCAAGCCACCAGTACCACCCGTCGATGAACCATCGTCCCGGGTGCTCGCCATCCATCCACCGGTAGGTTTCCGTCCATGAGCTCCCCCGACCGCACCGATGTCCTGGTCGTCGGGGGCGGTCCCGCCGGGGCGGCCACGTCGTACTGGCTGGCATCGGCGGGCCACCGCGTCACCTGCGTCGAGCGCAAGACCTTCCCGCGAGACAAGACGTGCGGCGACGGACTCACGCCCCGCGCCGTCAAGCAGCTCTCCGACATGGGGCTCTACGACGCCCTGCTCCCCTACCACCGCTACACCGGCCTGCGGGCGGTGGCCCACGGCGTCACGCTCGAGCTCAACTGGCCGGAACACCCCGTCTATCCCGACCACGGCTTCGTGGTGCGACGCCGCGACCTCGACCAGCTGGTCTTCCAGCACGCGGCCGCCGCCGGCGCCGACTGCCACCAGGGAACCGAGGCGGTCGCCCCCATCGTCGAGCACGGGCTCGTGGCCGGCGCCACGGTCAAGGACAAGGAGTCGGGCCAGACCCGCGAGATCCGCGCCCGCTACGTCGTGATCGCCGACGGCGCCAACTCCCGCTTCGGTCGGGCGCTCGGCACCGCCCGCAACCGTGACTACCCGCAGGGCATGGCCATCCGCACCTACTACGAGAGCCCGCTCCACGACGACCCGTGGATCGAGAGCGCCCTCGACGTGCGCGACCGCAACGGCAACTCGCTTCCCGGCTACGGCTGGATCTTCCCGGTGGGCAACGGAACCATCAACGTCGGCATCGGCCTGCTCTCCACCTTCCGAGACTGGCGCAACGTCAACACGTCGCACCTGATGACCGAGTGGGCGGCCACCGCTCCCGAGTACTGGAAGATCGACCCCGACAACCCGGTGGCACCGCCCACCGGCGGCCGGATCCCCATGGCGGGATCGGTCAACCCCAAGGTCGGCCCGAACTGGGCGGTGGTGGGCGACGCCGGCGGTTCGGTGAACCCGTTCAACGGCGAGGGGATCGACTACGCCTACGAGACCGGCCGCATGGTGGCCGACCTGTTGGGCGAGGCCCTCGCCACCGGCGACGGGATGGCGCTCCAGCAGTACCCGCACATGCTCGCCGAGGAGTACGGCCTCTACTTCAAGGTGGCCCGGCTGTTCGCCGAGGTCATCGGCCAGCCGGTCCTCATGCGTGAGCTGACCCGCGTGGGCATCCGGTCCCGCAGCCTCATGGACTGGGTGCTGCGCATCATGGCCAACCTCCTACGCCCCGACGAACTGGGCCCGGCCGAGGCCGCGTACAAGATGGCTGCCGCCATCGTGAAGCGCATCCCCGACCCGCTGCCCTGAGTCCCGGCGCCATGAGCCGCGGCACCGACGGACACCAGGCCGACGCCATCCACCGGGCGAAGGGCGGCAACGAGCACCGGTGAGCAGCCCGAACTCCGATGCTGCCGGCTCGACCGGAGCTTCCGGCCGCGGAGCCGGTCACGTGATGGTGGCCGGGGCGGCCGAGGTCCGGTCGCTCATGGCTCGCTCCAGAGACGTCGTGGTGCTGGCCGCGGTCATAGGCGCGGCCGCCGGTGTCGGAGTGGCGGCGTTCGATCGGCTCACGCTCGAGGTCCTGTTCCACAACATCGCCGACGCTCCGACGTGGCTCATCGCCATCGGTCCCGCCGTGGGTCTCGGTCTGGCGGCGCTGACGCTGCGGCACCTCGGTCGGGGAGCCTCTCCTTCGACCACCGACGAGTACATCAAGGCCGTCCCCGATCACGAGGTGCCCTTCGACCTCCGCGCCGCGCCCGCCCGGATCATCGCGTCGATCGCCACCCTCGGCCTGGGCGGTGCCATGGGCTACGAGGGACCGTCCATCTTCATCGGCACCACCGTCGGCGCCGGGGCCTTCGAGCGGGTCCGGGGCTGGTTGCGAGGGGTCGACCGCCGCGCTGCGCTCGTCGCCGGCGCCGCCGCCGGAGTGGCGGCGATCTTCAAGGCACCGGCCACCGGTGCGGTGTTCGCCCTGGAGGTGCCGTACCAGGAGGACCTGGCCCGTCACAGCCTCTTGCCCGCCCTGGTCGGCGCTGCCTCCGGCTACACCACCTACGTCGCCATCAACGGAACCGAACCGCTCATACCGGTGGCCGGCAACCCACCGATCGACCTCCGCGATCTCGGCTACGCCGCGCTCATCGGCATCACGTGCGGCATCGGGGCGCGGGTGTTCGCCCTGGTCATCAAGGGCGCCAAGGCCCTGGCCGAGCGGCTGGGCGCCGTCACCAGGGTCGCCACCGGCGGTGCCGTGCTCGGTGCCCTGGCCGTCATCTCGATGGAGGCCTTCGATGCCGGCCCCCTGGCGTTGGGGCCGGGCTACAGCAGCGTCGAGTTCGCACTCGACCCGTCGCGGGGGCTCTGGATCGTTGTGGCGCTGGCCACGATCCGGGCCGCGGCCACGGCGGCGACCGTGGCCGGCGGCGGAGCGGGCGGCCTCTTCGTGCCCCTGGTGGTCCAGGGGGCGCTCACCGGTCGGGTGCTGGCGGGGGTGTTCGATGCCGACAACCACTCGCTGTTCGTCGTCCTGGGCATCGCCGCGTTCCTGGGCGCCGGTTACCGGGTGCCGCTCGCTGCGGTGATGTTCGTGGCCGAAGCCACCGGTCGGCCCGGCTTCGTGGTGCCCGGGCTGATCGCCGCAACCATCGCCCAGATCGTCATGGGCAAGGCGTCGGTGTCGTCGTACCAGCGGCGGATGCGCGTCGGGTTCCTGGAGGAGCGCGCCGACCTGCCGATAGCCGAGGTGCTCTCGACCGATCCGGCGGTGGCCCGTCCCGACGACACCGTCGCGCTGTTCTTCGCGGAGCACGTCTCGCTCGCCCGCAGGCGGGCGGTGCCGCTCGTCGACGACGACGGCGTCTTCCTCGGCCTGGTCACGCTCGACGACGTCCTGGCCCTGGACCACGAGACCTGGGCCGACACCCAGCTCTCCGAGGTGTCACGCCACGACGTGCCGCGCGGGAGCCCTGGCTGGAACCTCGGTCAGGCCCTGCGGGCGATGGTCGACGGCGACGTCGACCACCTCCCCATCGTCGACGACTCCGGCCACCTGCGCGGGATGGTCACCAGCGACGCGATCCTGGACCGGAGCCGACTCATGGACCGGCTGGAACCGGACGACTGAGCCGCCGGCCGGGCCGTCACTCTCAGGTCGCGTTGCAGCCCACGCACCGGGTGGTGGTGGGCACCACCTCGAGGCGCGCCGCGCTGATCGGGCCGTCGCACACGTCGCACGTGCCGTAGGTGCCGTCGTGGATCCGTTGGAGCGCAGCGTTGATC
Source organism: Acidimicrobiales bacterium (assembly GCA_012513855.1). Taxonomy (GTDB): domain Bacteria; phylum Actinomycetota; class Acidimicrobiia; order Acidimicrobiales; family Iamiaceae; genus Aquihabitans. The sequence continues at coordinate 4,958 of JAAZBK010000035.1, read as the reverse complement.
GAGTCGAGCCATGCTGCGTGGCCGGCGCACGCCGGGTCGCCCGACGGCAGCGACATAAGCTGCTCGAGCTTGCCGTCGAACGTGCCGCGCAACTGGGTGAGGATGAAGTCGAGGTCCAGGTCGGTACGGGTCCACCGGTCCACCGACGGATCGATGGCGACGGTGGGCGGAACTGGGGTCTGGGTGGGTGACATGGAACTGACTCCTTCGTGTTCGGCGCCGGCGACGCGCCTAGCGCGTGCGGCGACTTCGGGGACCTTCGGGCGGTCGGAACGCTGTGCTGTCGGACGGTTCCAGCGCCCTGCGTCGGGAGCGGAGAACCCGGGCTCGGGAGGGAGGACCCGGGCCCGGGTTCATGCCGCTCGGCTCCGCTAAGCGGATGCTCGCGACATCCGGTCGCGACGCTGCTCGGCCTCGTCGCGCTTGGCGCGCTTGGCCTGCTTGTCGCGCCGCTTCTCGAGGACGGACCTACCTGGCTTCTTCATCTGCCGTGCCATTGACACCTCCTCTCGGGACGTGACCTGACCTGACGGGAGACGAGCACACCGGACTGGCGCGCTCGTCGAGCGTCACCTCAGCGGCTGGGCGACCGGGTGCTCACGGTGGGACCGCGCGGTCTGGTGCCCGAACGCGGGCCGTAGTCGCTGAGGCTCAGACGGCGGCCGGAGGCGCACCGAAGAGCAGCGCCCGCCAGGCGTCGCCCACGTCGGTGAGGAGGCGCAGGTGCAGACAGGCCGACCAGGTGTCGGCCACGACGGCACCGTCGCGCGGTGCACCGGACATCAACGATCGGTGCATGACCCGGACCATAGCCAAGTGGCCAAGCAAAGCAACCCGCCACCCACCGTGACCAGCTCGGTTCCCTGCCCGAGGCCCGGCCGGCAGTACCGCTCGGCTCCCGAGAAGCGATCGCGGACCTGGGGCCTAGGAGACGGCGGCCTCCAGCTGACCGACGGTCACCCTCGCCACCCTGAGGCCGTGGCGATCCAACGTGATGAGGTCGCCGTCGGCCTGGGCCTGCTTGAGCTGGGAGAAGGAGAAGTCGCGCCCCGGCACCGAGGCGTCGACCGGGTCGGGCCCCACGACCTGGAGGAACACGCCGGTGGGCGGACCACCCTTGTGCAGCTGACCGGTCGAGTGGAGGAAGCGGGGCCCGAGGGCGAAGGTGGTGGCCACCTTGTACTTGTCGCGCAGCTCGAGGCGGATCTCCTCCAGCGCATCGACCACCTCGTCGTCGGGTTCGACGTACGCCTGGATCGAGACGTAGTCGCCCGGTCGGATCGCATCGAGGACCCGGTCAAGTGGAACGGGAGCCGGCAGCTCGGCATCGCCGGCCAGGACCGCGTTGGTGGCCTCCTTGGCCTCGGCCACGTTGGGTTGGTCGAAGGGGTTGATTCCCAGCACCGCACCGCAGATGGCGGTGGCCACCTCCCAGATCAGGCACTGGGCGCCGAGCTCCATCACGTCGTCGAAGCCCAGCTCCGCCACGGGATGACCCTCCTCGGCCAGCACCTCCAGGCCGATGGGGTGGTCGACGTCGCCCACGGCGACGAACAGCCGGTCCGAGCCGTACACGTCGACCGGCCCGAGCGGCTCGTCGACGATCGGGACCACTCCGGTGCCGTGCTTGCCTGTCGACTCGGCGATGAGCTGCTCCAGCCAGAGACCGAACGCCTCGATGCGGGGATCGAGGATCAGGGTGAGCTTGTCCCGACCGGACCGGGCCGAGGCCCCCATGGCGGCACCGAGCCACAGCCCCGGGTTCACACCGGGATCCGGAGAGCGCAGGACGTCGACCACGGCGAGCGCACGCTCCACCAACCCGGCCCAGTCGACGCCGGCCAGCGCCGCCGGCACCAGACCGAAGTAGCTGAGGGCGGAGTAGCGGCCACCGATGTCGGTGCGATTCTCGAACACGTGGCGGTACCCGCGCTGGCGGGCCAGGTCGGCCAGCGCCGATCCGGGGTCGGTCACCACCGCGAACTGACCCGGGTTGCCGACCCGGTCCCAGAAGAACTCGAGGTGGCTGCGGGTCTCGATGGTGCTGCCCGACTTCGAAGAGGTGAGGTAGAGGGTCCGCTCCGGCGGCGACTGGGCCACGACCCTGGCCACCGCGGCCGGGTCGGTGCTGTCGAGCACGCTCAGCTGGAGCCCGCGGTCGCCGCTCGGGAAGGACCGGGTGATCACTTCGGGGAACAGGCTCGAACCGCCCATCCCCATGACCACCGCATGGGTGAAGCCGTCGGCGAGCAGGCCGTCGACGAAGCCGTCGATCTCCGCTCGCGCTGCCAGCATCTCGTCCAACACGTCCAACCAGCCGAGGCGGTCGGCCAGCTCCGTCGGGTCGTCGGACCACAGCGTGTGGTCGCGATCCCACAACCGGGCCACCGCGCTGCGGCCGGCCAGGTCGGCGAGCGCGGCATCGACCGCTTCGGTCAACGGGCCGAGCTGGTCGGTGCGGTCGCCGGTATCGGTCATCTCGAAGCCTCCGTGGTGTCTGTTCCCCCTCCCTTGCTAGCCGGAATCGGGGCGATCACCCGGCGCGGGCGGCCGCCACCTCGGCTGCTGCATCGGCAGCGGCAGCGACCACGTGGTCTATGACCGCGGGGGTGTGGGCCAGACCGGGGAACATCACCTCGTACGCGCCGGGCGCCAGCGCCACGCCCCGGGCCAGCAGCGCGTGGAAGAGACGCCCGTAGAGGGTCTCGTCGGTCCCGCGGGCCGACTCGTAGTCGTGGGGAAGCGCGGGCCCCGCGAACAGGCCTACCAGCGGCCCGACCCGCGGCACCTGGATCTCCAACCCCGCGTGGGCGAAGGCGTCCTCCAGCCCGACGGCCAGGTGCATCGCCACCGAGTCGAGGTGGGTGTAGGAGTCCTGGTCGAGAAGAGACAGCGCAGCGAGACCAGCCGCGGTGGCGAGCGGGTTACCCGAGAGGGTGCCGGCCTGGTACACCGGACCGAGCGGTGCCAGTTCGTCCATGACCGCTGCCGAGCCGCCGAAGGCACCGATGTTCAGGCCACCGCCGATCACCTTGCCGAAGCAGGTGAGGTCGGGCGTGACGCCGTAGACCTGCTGGGCGCCACCGACCCCGAGGCGGAAGCCGGTGATGACCTCGTCGAACACGAGGAGCGCACCGACGCGGCTGCACTCCTCCCGCAGGCCGCGCAGGAACCCCGGCGCCGGAGCCACCAGACCCATGTTGGCGGCCACCGGTTCGACGATCACGCAGGCCACCGTGTCGTCGAGCGTGGGGACCACGTTGTAGGGGACCACGGTGGTGTCGGCCACGGCCCCCGGCGGGACGCCGGCCGAACCGGGCACCGTGGCCCCGTCGCTGTGATCGAGGTGGGCCACCGCGGAACCGGACGCTGCGAGCAGAGAGTCGCTGTGGCCGTGGTAGTTGCCCGCGAACTTCACCAGGCGGTTGCGGCCGGTGGCGCCGCGGGCCAGGCGGATGGCCGTCATGGTGGCCTCGGTGCCGCTAGAGACCAGCCGCACCTTCTCACAGGACGGCACCCGGGCGGTGATGGCCTCGGCCAGCAGCACCTCGCGGTGGGTCGGCGCGCCGTACGACGTTCCCTCGCCGGCGACACGGCGGATCGCCTCCACCACGTGCGGGTGGGCGTGGCCGCCGATCACCGCACCGTAGGACTGCACCATGTCGACGTAGGCGTTGCCCTCGACGTCCCACACGTGGGCGCCGGCGGCCATCGAGACGAAGTAGGGCGTACCGCCCACTGCGTCGAACGCCCGCACCGGGGAGTTCACGCCGCCCGGGATCACCGCCTGCGCACGGTCGAACAGCTCCTGGTTCGTGTGGGGCTGTTGCGACAGCGGCAGTTCGGTGGCTGACGTCTGCTCCGGCTGGGCTGGGTCGGCCCCGGCCGAGCCGTTCGAGGTGAGGGTCTGGTCGGTCATGCGAGGGCCTCGGCGATCTCTCGGGCGAAGTAGGTGAGCACCAGGTCGGCGCCGGCACGCTTCACGGCGGTGAGCTGTTCGAGCGCGACCAGGTCACCGTCGATCCACCCGTTGGCGGCGGCCGCCTTCACCATCGCGTACTCGCCCGACACGTGGTAGGCGGCGACGGGCAGGTCGTGCTCGGCTCTGACCCGGGCGATCACGTCGAGGTAGGTCACGGCGGGCTTCACCATCAACATGTCAGCCCCTTCGGCCACGTCGAGCCGAACCTCCTCCAGCGCCTCGCGCGCGTTGCGGAAGTCCTGCTGGTACGCCTTGCGGTCTCCCCCGCCGGCGATCTCGACGTCGACAGCGTCACGGAACGGGCCGTAGAGCCCCGACGCGTACTTGGCGGCGTAGGCGAGGATGGCGACGTCGCCGAACTCCTCCTCGTCGAGCGCGTCTCGGATGGCCGCCACCTGGCCGTCCATCATCCCCGAGGGCGCCACGATGTCGACCCCGGCTTCGGCCTGGGCGATGGCGACCTCGGCGTAGCGGTCGATCGTGGCGTCGTTGTCGACGGAGCCGTCGGGCGTGAGCAGCCCGCAGTGTCCGTGGTCGGTGTACTCGTCGAGGCAGAGGTCGGCGATCAGCACCACGTCTTCGCCGAAGGCGTCGCGCAGGTCCTTCAGCGCCACCTGGACGATGCCGTCGGGGTCGCTGGCGCCGGTGCCCTCGGCGTCCTTGTGCTCGGGTACGCCGAACAGGATCACGGCCGGGACGCCGAGGTCGATCAGGTGCTTCACCTCGGCACGCATCGAGTCGAGCGTGTGCTGGACGACGCCGGGTAGCGAGGAGATCGGCTGGGCCTCGGTGATGCCCTCCCGCACGAACAGCGGTGCGATCAGATCGTTGGGGGTGAGGATGGTCTCGGCCACCATCCGGCGCAGAGCCGGGGTTCGACGGAGACGACGAAGACGCCGTTGCGGGAACACGCTCCCAGCCTACGGACCCAATCGTCCCACTCGTTCTGGTTGTGGCGAGTGGCCCTCAGCGCCAC
>JAAZBK010000279.1 GCA_012513855.1 Acidimicrobiales bacterium | reverse complement strand
CTGGGTGGTGGAGAGGTCGTCGTGGCCGAGCAGCTCCTGCACGCTGCGCAGATCGGCCCCGCCGTCCAGCAGATGGGTGGCGAAGGTGTGGCGCAGCGCGTGCGGGTGAGTGGGCTCCGGCGAGCGGTGGTCGAGGATCCGGCGCACGTCGCGGGGGGTGAGCGGGTTGCCCCGGAGGTTCACGAAGACCAGTTCGGCCGGGGTGGTGGGCGCGGCCAGCACCGATCGGGCCGACGCCAACCACTTGCGGACCGCGGCCACCGACGCTTCGCTCAGCGGCACCAGCCGGGTCTTTGATCCCTTGCCGGTGACGGTGACCCGCCCTCGGTCCAGCTCCAGGTCCGAGGTGGTGAGACCGCACAGCTCGGCCACCCGCAGGCCGCTGCCGTAGAGGATCTCGACCACCGCGTCGTCTCGTGAACGACGGGCCTCCTCCACCTGGGCCTGCCGTCCTGCTCGGGGACCGGTGGCCCGGCCCGAACCGTTCAGCACCGCCTCCAACTGCTGGTCGTGCAGGATGCGCGGGAGGCGGCCGCCACCCCGAGGGGCTCGCAGGGAGATCGAGGGATCTGCGCTCACGAGCCCACTGCGGTGAGCCCACCGGAAGTACCGGCGCAGGGCCGACGCCCTCCGGGCCATGGTACGGGGCGCAGCCGGCTGGTCGGCGAGGTGGACCATGTAGCGGCGAAGGACCCGACGGTCGACCCCGGTGGGCTCGTCTATCCCCTGCCCGGCCACCCAGTCGATGAAGTGGACGACGTCGCGCCGGTACGCGTCGACGGTGGCGGGCGCCGCTGCGGTCAGAGCCGCGAGGAACGTGTCGACCTGCCAAGCCACGCCCACACCGTACCGGTCCTGATGACCGCGTGGCCGATGGAGTGGCTTCGGGGGCTCGGGGAGGGTGCCCCGTGACCTGGTTCATCGGCCGCTCCGGCCTGCAGCAGACACCTCGTACCAGGCTCCCGAACGACCGATGCGTCCTGCGATCTCGAGCGTGCTCAAGGCGTGGGCGACCTCCTCGACCGTTCGCCCGGTTGCCGCCACCACCTCGGCGAGGCTCGACGGCGTGGCCTCCAGGACGTCGAGGACCGAGAGCTCGGCCGGCGTGGGCTCCGGCGCCTCCGGTGGCGCCGAACCGTGGGGTGGGGCGGCTCCCAGGTGCGGATCCACGCCGATCGCCAGCAGGACGTCTGCTGCGTTGCGGGCCAGGTTCGCTCCGTCGAAGAGCAGCTGGTTGGTGCCCTGAGAAGCCGGCGCCCCGGGGGGCCCTGGAACGGCCATCACCGGGACACCCCGGATCAGCGCCTCGTCGACTGTGTGCATCGAGCCCCCGGCGATCCGCGACTCCACCACCACCACGGCATCGGACAATCCCGCGATCAGGCGGTTCCTGGCCGGGAAGCGCCAGGCGTCGGGCCGCACGCCGGCCGGGGTCTCCGATACCATCAGCCCCGATGAGGCCACCCGCCGGTGGAGATCGAGGTGACGGCGGGGGTAGACGACGTCGAGCCCCGAGGCCACCACGCCCACCGCTGCGACGGGGCCGGCATCGGCAGCGATGCCGATGGCTCCCCGGTGCGACGCGCCGTCGATCCCCAGCGCGAGCCCGGAGACCACCGCCACGCCGGCCCGTGCCAGCTCCGCGGCCATCGACTCGGCCAGCTGGCGACCAGCCAGGGTGGCGTTGCGGGTGCCAACGATCCCGACCGTGGGTCGGCTCAGCAGGCCGAGGTCGCCGCAGGTGAACAGCACGGCCGGGGCATCGGGGTCGCGAGCCAGGCGCTCCGGGTAGGCGCGGGTGCCCAGCACGTGCAGACCCCACCCCGGCTGCTGTTGACGCCGCAGGTCGGCCACGACGTCTCGGGTGGAGGCCTCCTTCAGCATCTTGTCGGTGACCGCCGGTTTCATCCGAGCCAACTGCTCGACCACCGGGACCACCCTCCGGTGGTGGCCGGAGGCGATGTCGAACCACGATTCCTCGGCGCCGTGCTCGAGGTGGCAGCGCCGGAGGGTGGCCGGACCGAGCCCTGGGAGGTGGGCCAGCCCCACCAGGCACGCCGCGGTGCGCTCGGCCGGCGAGAGCCGGCGGAAGGCAGCGTCGGTCGCGCCGGGAAGGTCCCCGCTCACGCCGCGATCCCGTTGGTGCCGGTGACGTCGACCCGTAGGGCCATCGCCGCCGCGATCTGGGGGGCCAGCAACGGTCCCCGGTGACCACCCAGGTCTGCGAGGGTGAGCGCCACCCGCCGGATCCGGCTGAGCCCGCGGGCGCTCAACCGTCCGCTGGTGAGCGCCCCCTTCAGGAGGTTCTCGGCGTCGATGTGCAAGGGCGCCGCTTCCTCCAGTTGGGCTCCGCCGAGCTGGCTGTTCACCTCCACCCCGCGCTCTCGGGCCCGCTCGCGGGCCAGGAGCACGCGCTCGGCGCGCTGAGCGGTGGGCGTGCCGGGTTCGCCGCCGAGGAGCGCGGCCACCGCGGGGCGATCGACGTGCACCCGCAGGTCGAAGCGATCGAGCAGCGGACCCGACAGCCGGCGGCGGTAGCGGGCCAGCAGACCGTCGGGGCACCGACACGCGCCGGGCCGCCCGGCCTCCCCGCAGGGACACGGGTTCATGGCCGCCACCATCAGCACCCGAGCGGGCAGGACCGCACTGAACCGGGCCCGGCTCACCCTGATCACGCCCTCTTCCAGCGGTTGGCGAAGGGCGTCGAGCACCGCTGGAGGGAACTCTCCCAGTTCGTCGAGGAACAGCACGCCGCCAGAGGCCAGCGACACCTCGCCCGGTCTCATCGACTCCGATCCCCCGCCCACCAGGGCGACCATGGTGGTGCTGTGGTGCGGCGCCCGGAACGGAGGCCGGGTGACCAGCCCACCGAGCGTGAGCCCGGCCGCCGAGTGGACCCGGCTGGTCTCCATGGCGGTGCGGGCATCCAGATCTGGGAGCAGGCCGGGCAAGCGGCTGGCCAGCATCGTCTTGCCGGCTCCCGGCGGACCGATCATCAACAGGTGGTGGCCTCCGGCGGCCGAGAGCTCCAGCGCATCGCAGAGCGCGTCCTGGCCGCGGACATCGGCGAGATCGGCCACCACCTGCTCGACCACGTCCGGTTCCGGGACGGGGTGCAGCGGCCACAGCCGCGACTCCTGGGCGAGCGCATCGAACACCTCGCGGAGGGTTCGGACCCCGTGGACGGTACGGCCGCTCACCAGCGCGGCGTCGGCGCTGGACCGCCAGGGCACGACCACGTGGTCCTCGGCCACCGCATCCACCCTGGGGACCACCCCCGGGACCGGTCGGACGGTGCCGTCGAGCCCCAGCTCCCCGACGAACGCGAGCCCGGCGACGTTGTCGGCCTTCAGCTCTCCACAGGCCACGAGCACCCCCACCGCCATAGCGAGGTCGAGGCCGCTGCCCACCTTCCGCGTATCCGAGGGGGCGAGGTTGATGGTGATCTTGCGGTTGGGCCACGTGATCCCCGCCGCCATGACCGCGGCACGGACCCGGTCGCGCGCCTCGCGGCACGAGGCGTCGGGCAGACCGACGATGGTCAGCCCGGGTATCCCGTTGCCTACGTGGACCTCGACCGTGACCGGGATGCCGTCGACCCCGATGACTATCGCTGAAGGAATGCTCGCCAACATCGCTGCCTCGCTCTGTTCACCGGCGGTCCGGCAGCCGTGACGCCGGCGACGAGCGGGGCCTGAGCCCTCGACCGGGCGGTGCCCGGTCGGTTCGGACACCGTACCCACGACCGGTGACGACGAAACCGCCATACTGGGTCGATGGGCTTCAACCCTCACCGCCAGTACAAGCGGACCACCGCCGACTACCTCATGGTGGGCGTGGCGGTGGTGGTGTGCGCGGCCCTGGTGGCCTGGGCGTTCCTGGGCTGAGCGCCCGCGACCTCAGAAGGCCGCTTCGATCACGTCCAACTCGCCGGCCAGGACCGCGGCGACGTCGAAGCGGATCTCGCCGGGACGCACCACACCGGCCTCCGAGTCCAACCACAAGCGGGCCAGCGCCCTCAGCTTCTGCTGCTTGCGGAACCCGACCGCCTCCGCCGGGTGACCGAACGCGTCCGACGACCGGGTCTTGACCTCACAGATCACCAGCGTCCGACCACGGACCGCGATGATGTCTATCTCGCCCTCCCTGCACCGCCAGTTGCGGGCCACCACGTCGTACCCGTTGGCCACGTACCAGGCCGCGGCCTGATCCTCGCCCTCGGCACCGAGGCGGAGCCGGGCACGGGTCACAGCTGGAGGTCTGGCTTGGGAAGCTCCTCGATGTTCACGTCTTTGAACGTGACGACGCGGACCGAAGGCACGAAGCGCATCCGGGTCTCGCGGTACATGTCCCACACCCAGGCGTCGTGCAGCTCCAGCTCGATGCGGACGCGGCCGCCGGAGTCGTGGATCGTCTGCTCGACCGTGTTCGCCAGGTAGAAGCGCCGCTCGGTCTCCACCACGAAGCGGTACGTGGGCGCGACGTCCCGGTACTCCTGGAATAACTGGTGCTCGATCTCGGCTTCGTACTGCTCGAGGTCGTCGGCGCTCACGTCGGCATCGTAGGCACACCCGGTGACGACGGTGCCCGGAGCGGGCGGCGGTCTGAGGATTCAGCCTCAGCTCTCGCGCTTCTCCTTGACCTTCGCGGCCTTGCCGATGCGGTCGCGGAGGTAGTACAGCTTCGCCCGTCGGACGTCGCCCCGGGCGTGGACCTCGATCTTCTCGATGATCGGGGTGTGCACGGGGAAGGTGCGCTCGACGCCGACGCCGTAGGAGAGCTTGCGGACGGTGAAGGTCTCGTGGATGCCGCCGCCCTGGCGCTTGATGACGACGCCCTGGAACACCTGCACGCGCTGCTTGTTGCCCTCGATCACGCGGACGTGCACCTTCAGGGTGTCGCCGGGTGCGAAGTCTGGGACGTCGGTGCGGAGGCTGGCCTTGTCGACGATGTCGGTGGAGTTCATCGGGTGTCCTGAAGCGTTCAAAGAGGGGTGGTTCGGCGCCGCCGGGGGCGGGAACAGCAAGAGGCAACGCTAGACGGAACGAGGGTTGGCGACCAACTCGCCCGTCGGTGTCTCTCGTCGGGGTTTGTCTCGGGGTTTGCCGACGGCGTCGCCTCGGCCTGGACAGATCCGGGACGGACCGGCCGCCCGGTCAGGCCCGGTCGGGTGGGAACTCCTCCATCAGGGTCCGTTCGTCCTCGGAGATGCCACCACGCGCCGCGATCAGGTCGGGGCGGCGGGCGACGGTCCGGTGGAGCGCCTGGGCCCGCCGCCACCGGTCGACCCGACCGTGGTCGCCCGACCGGAGGACCGGCGGCACATCCCAGCCCCGGAACGATCCCGGCCTGGTGTACTGGGGGTACTCCAGGAGCCCGTGGGAGAACGACTCGTCGTCGCCGGACGCCTGGTTGCCCATGACCCCGGGCACCAGCCGGCCCACCGCCTCCAGGACGACCATGGCCGCCACCTCTCCCCCGTTGAGCACGTAGTCGCCGATGGACAGCTCGTCGTCGACGAGGTGGTCGGTCACCCTCGCGTCGACGCCCTCGTAGCGGCCGCACAGCAGGCTGAAGCCCTCGCCGGACGCCAGCTCACGGGCGAGGTCCTGGTCGAAGGCTCGTCCGCCGGGACCGAGGAGGAAGAGCGGCCGCGGTGGATCCACCGCCTCCACGCACGCGAACAGGGGCTCGGGCATCAGGACCATTCCGGCGCCGCCCCCGAACGGGGAGTCGTCCACCGATCGGTGCGGGTCGGTGGTCTCCGACCTCAGGTCGTGCGCTCGAACGTCGAGCAGACCTTTGCGACGGGCCTTGCCGAGGAGGCTCTGATCAGCGAAGTCGTCGATCAGCGACGGGAAGATGGTGAACACGTCGATGCGCAACGCGACGCTCCGATCAGTGGCCACCGAGGAGGCCCTCGGGCGGATCCACCACGACGGTCTCGGGCAGACCGGTGCCGTCGGTGACGAAGCCGACCGGGATCAGGGTGCCGTCGGCCAGCTCCAACAGGTCGTCGGCCGGGTTGTCGAGCACGGCCACCACCGCTCCCCACGTCCGACCATCGGGGGTGAGCACCGTGGCTCCCACCAGCTCGTGGACCCAGAGAGCGTCGGGATCGTCGATCCCCTCCGCCTCGATGACCTGGCCCCGGAGGGCCTCGGCGGCCTCACGGGTGGACACGCCCTCGAGCTGGACGATCCAGCGCTGCTGGTGGGGGCGGACGGCGACCACGGTGCGCGGGCCGCCGTCGAGCATCCACACCGCGCCCACCTCTGTGCGCTCGGGACGGTCCGACGTGATCACCGCTGTCACCTCGCCCCGGAGGCCGTGGGCCTTGCCGATCCGACCGATCTCGAGGAGGCGCGGCGCGTGGTCGTCCTCTCCGACGGCGGGTCCGACGGCGGGCACGTGGTCGGTCGGCTCCGGGGTCATGGCGACAGTCTCGCCGATCCCGCCCTCCCCGCCGCCAGCGAGGCGCCCGGTCCCCCGGCCCGATCCGGCGAGCCCTGCCCGCGACGTGTCGCGCGGCACGGTCCCTTCACAGATCGAAGACCTTCCTGTACGATTATTGAACAACGTTCAGATTTATTGGAGGAGCAAGGAATGGCCACCATCGCGACGCTCACGGCTGCCGGGGTCCTCGGAGCGTTCCTCTGGACGTTCGCCGAGTACCTCCTCCACCGATTCGCCATGCACGCGCTGCACGGCAAGGGGATCATGAGCCGGGAGCACCTCGAGCACCACGTCACCTCGGCCTGGAACTTCGACGTCAACCACATCTTGAGCTGGACCGGGATGCTCCTGGTCGGCTTCGGTGGCCTCGCTCCCCTCGCGGCCTGGGCCTCCTCGTGGTCCGTCGGGATCGCGGTGGCCGTGGGTTGGGCTGCCGGCTACTTCCACTACGAGATCCGCCACGCCCTCGCCCACCGCCGGGGCCCTACGAGCCGCTACACCGGGTGGGTGGCGCAGAACCACTTCCACCACCACTTCGGCCACCCGATGGCCAACCACGGGGTGAGCGTTCCTTGGTGGGATCTCGTGTTCGGCACGAGCGAGCGCCCGAGCAAGGTCCGGGTCCCGCGCCGTCTGGCCCTGCCGTGGATGCTGGGCGACGACGGCGAGCTCCTCCCCGCTCACGCCGACCGCTACGTCCTGGTCGGCTCGGTCGCCCCCACCGAGCGCACCGCACAGCTCGACCGCGCTCGCGCGTTCGCCTCCCTGGCGCCGGTCGACTGACGGGAACCTGCCGGACCAGGCCGCACCCGTGGCCGGGCGCGGCGAGGGCCGGGCGGACGAACCGCTCGGCCCTCGGCCTCGTTCTGCAGATGTGGCGGTGGCCAGCAGGCTTCGCCGGCCCCCAACCGATCAGTCGACGAACTCGATGTCGACCGTGGTCTCGTCCTTCACCGCGGCGGCGCGGGTGACGGCACGGATCGACTGGGCGATGCGGCCCCGCTTGCCGATGACACGCCCCATGTCGCCGTCGCCGACGCGAACGTCGAGTTGGACCTGGGAGCGCCGGCCCTCGCCCGAGCTGACAGTGACGTCGTCGGGGCTGTCGACCACCTGGCGCACCAGGTACTCCAGGACAGCAGCAGCCTGGGGGGCCTCCGCCTCGGCGGTGGTGACCTCTGGGTCGGTCACGACTCGGCCGCGGCCGGGGCAGCCACAGCGGCAGGGGCGTTGCCCTTGAACTCGTCCCAGGCACCGGAGACCTTGAGGAGCTTCTCGACCGTCTCGGTGGGCTTGGCACCGTTGCGGAGCCACTTGAGGGCCTTCTCGTTGTCGATCGAGATCGCCGAGGGCTCGAGGCGGGGCTGGTAGGTGCCCACGATCTCGATGAACCGACCGTTGCGAGGCGACCGCGAATCGGCGGCGACGACGCGGTAGGTGGGCTGCTTCTTCTTGCCCATCCGCATGAGGCGGAGCTTGACGGCCATGTGGTTCTTCCTGTCTCAGGTGTCTCAGATAAGCGAGTGGAGGCGTGGCTGACGAGCCACGACCGGCCTTCCATGGTGCGCCACGGTGCGGTGTCGAAGCAAACGCAGGCGGGCCGGGGGGATCAGAGCCCGGGCAGGCGCAGGCCACCCGCACCACCGGCACCACCGGCATCGCTCGGCGGCGGAAGCGTGAACTTCGGCTTGGCCCCGCCCTTGGGCGTGGTGCGGCCGCCGCCCTTGCCCTTCTTCTTCTTCGCCTTCTTGTTGGCGGCCCGACCGAGCAGACCACCGCCGAGGCCCTTCATCATCTTCTGCATCTCGCCGAACTGCTTCAGGAGCGCGTTGACCTCCGACGTGGTGACGCCCGCGCCGTTGGCGATGCGCAGCCGCCGCGATCCATCGATGATCTTGGGATCGCGGCGCTCCCCGGTGGTCATCGAGTGGATGATGCCCTCGATCCGGGACAGCTCGCGGTCGTCGATCTCCTGGTTCCGCAGTTCCTTGGGCATGCCCGGCATCAGCTTCATGAGGCTGCCGAGGTTGCCCATCTTCTTCACCTGGGCCATCTGCTCGAGGAAGTCCTCCAACGTGAACTGGCCCTCGAGGAGCCGGCTGGCGGCCTCCTCGGCCTGCTGCTCGTCGAAGGTCTCCTTGGCCTTCTCGATGAGCGTGAGGACGTCGCCCATGCCGAGGATGCGACCGGCGAGGCGGTCGGGGTGGAACAGGTCGAACTCGTCGAGCTTCTCGCCGGTGGACGCGAACGCGATGGGCTTGCCCACCACCTCCTTGACCGACAGGGCCGCACCGCCGCGGGCGTCGCCGTCGAGCTTGGTGAGGATGACGCCGTCGAGGGCGAGCGTCTGGTGGAAGTTCTCGGCGACGGTCACCGCATCTTGACCGGTCATGGCGTCGACGACGAGGAACGTGTACTTCGGCTTGGTGGCCTCGGAGATCTGGCGCACCTGTTCCATCAGTTCGGCGTCGATGGCCAGCCGTCCGGCGGTGTCGACGATCACCACGTCTCGACCGAGGCGACGGGCTTCGTCGATGCAGCCCACCGCCACGTCGACCGGGTTGCCCTGACCGGAGGCGACGACGTCGTCGGGAGCCGAGTAGACGGGGACGTCGACCTGCCGGGCCAGCGTGCGGAGCTGCTCGACCGCGGCCGGGCGTTGGAGGTCGGCACCTACCAGCATCGGGTTGCGGCCCTGTGCCTTGAACCAGCGGGCCAGCTTGGCGGAGTTGGTGGTCTTGCCCGAACCCTGAAGGCCCGCCATTAGCACGACGGTGGGCGGATTCGACTCGTAGGTGATCCGGATCGTCTCGCCGCCGAGGGTGGCGATGAGCTCCTGGTGGACGATGTCGAT
>JAAZBK010000278.1 GCA_012513855.1 Acidimicrobiales bacterium | reverse complement strand
TGAACTCGGTGGGATCGACGTCTCCGATCGGCACCGGTGGCCCAGCCGAACTCACCAGGGCGAGCGCGCCGTTGCGCTCTGCTGAGGGGACGTCGACCTCCTCCACCAGCGTGCCCCACGCCTCGCACCCCGGGCACTGGCCGACCCACTTGGGCGCGCTGGCCCCGCAGTCTGGGCAGCGGTAGACGGTTCGCACCTTGGCCATGCCCAACACCCTAGAGATGGGGTCTGACAGAGCACGGCCGTCGACACCCGCCATCACGGTCCGCACGCGGGTGGGACGTGGGCGTGATGCCCACGTCCCACCCTTGCGCCCGCCAGAACCCGGGGTCTGGTTCAGGGGGTGAGGGTGACGGCCACCGCGACGCTGTCCCCGCCGGCGAGCTCGAACACCGCAGCCCCCCAACCGGAGGGGTCGCCGTCGAACCACTGACCAGCCAGACCAGAACCGTCCGGGCCGTCGATCCGTACCCGATAGGACCCGGGAGCCAGCTCGGTCACCGCGAAGGACCCGTCGGGGCCCGACACGGCCGTGGCCGCCGGAGCCCAGGATCCGGTGGCGAACAACCGCACCACCGCTCCCTCGACCGCACCGGCAGGACCTTCGACGCTGCCCGTGACCGAAGCGGCCTGGACCATCGACACATCCACACCGGAGCGATCACCGGTCAGGGTCAGCACCGTGGCGTCGCCACGAACCGTCGTGTCACCAGCCCACGTCGTCGCATGGCCCGATCCTGCTGGAGCCTTCACGACCACCTGGTAGTCGCCGGCTGGCACCGCGGGAACCGTGAAGGACCCGTCGGCCTCGGTAACGACCGACGCAGCGGGCATCATCGACACCGCTCGATCGAACACCGAAACCGTCGCTCCCACCACCGGAGCCCCGCCGGCGCCGGTCACCGTGCCCGACAGCGAGTGCCCCTCGGCCATCACCCATGGCGTGGTCCCCACGAACGGAGCCTCGACCACGAACCCGGTCAGGACCGTCGGAACCACGTCCGATCCCGCCGGGCCCACCAGCAACACCGTGTAGCTGCCATACGGCAGCACGACGCCGTCGAACAAGCCGTCCGCGTCGGTCTCAGCAGCCGCCGTCGGAGCCCAGAACGTGTCACCGGGGCCGTAGAACAACGCAAGAGCGCCGTCCAACGGGCCGTCCCAGGGATGCAGCACCTGACCACCGGTCACGCCGGCCGGAGCGATCACCTCCATCTCGACCCACGCGAAGTCCGACACCAGGCCGGTCGACCGAGCCTCCACCTCGAAGCGATAGGTACCCGGGGTCGACGCCGTACCGGACAACGACCCATCAGCCGACAAGCTCAGACCCGGGGGCAGGTCGCCGTCGGACACCACCACCGAACCGTCGCCGAGGAGGTCCGTACCGAACTGGAACGACACCGAGTCTCCGACCATCACCGACGACGGAACACCGACGTCGACGAGCGCCGGCCAGTACCGGTAGTCGATGCCGCCCCGGACGTTGTACCCGCCCCAGCAATCGACCCGACCATCGACACGAACACCACACGCCGACACACCCCACGAAGCGACCGAGGTGAACCGACCGGACGGGACCGTGAAGTATCCGTCGTAATTTTCGTCGTACCCCCAGCACTCCACCTCGCCCGACACCATGAGGCCACACGCCGTTCCACCACCGCCTCCACCGAGGTCGGCGAACAGCTCAGCTGACGGGGGCGTCGCGATGCTGCCCCAGCACTGCACGTGACCATCGGTGGCCAGAGCACACGAAGTACCGGTACCAACCACGACGTCGGTGAACGAACCCGATGTCGGCACCCCGTCGCGGTCCCCGTAGACGTCATAGCCCCAACACGCGATCGACCCTGCGGTCGACAGAGCGCACGCGACGTTGACGCCAACCGAGACGTGGGTGAACACTCCACTGGGAGCTTCCGATACCTGATTCATGCCGTCGCTGCCCCAACATTCGAGGCTCTCGTCCACCGCTATGGCGCAGGCCGCTACACCCCCGTAGGAGACCTGGGTGAACGCACCCGCGGGGGGCGAGAGCTCATCGTCCGCATCCTCCCCCCAACAGGCGAGGGTCTGATCCGTCCGAACACCACAGGCCGAGTTGTACGACATGGTGATCTGGGTGAACGTGCCCGACGGCGGGATCGCTTCCCCATGTGAGTTGTCGCCCCAACAGGACACGGTCTGGTCACCCCCGATCGCGCAGGTGGTGCGCGAACCCAAGATGACCGACGTCGCCGACAGCGGGTCGGCTGACGCTGCAGCCGGCACCGCCAACGCCAACGCCAACACCGCTGGCAAGCCCACCCCAGCGGTCAACACCGCCACCACCCCCAACAGAGCGCCCCGCCATAGAGGCTGGGATCGACGCACCCGCGCCGCCCTCACCGACACTTCACCGACCATCACGACCACCGAACCTTCACTGGAGGACCATCCTTCTTCCGAAGACCTCTCAGGGTGAGCCACCTCGGCCCGGTCCCGCATCGGGGTTTCCCGCCATCTTCGAGCGCACCCCGAATCCGAGCGATGGCGGGATCCCGCCAAACCCCAGGTCACGACACGTCCACGGCGGAACGGTGGTTCGGCTGCCGGCTGCCGGCTGCCGGCTCCGGCTGCCGAGATCGGCGATGCCCCGGACGGGATCGCGGCGCGGGGACCCGCCTCAGGCCCCGGCCGGCACCGCCTCACCACCGCCGGACCGGCGACCCTCCAGCACCGCGTTCACCTGAGCCCCCAGGAGGATGGCCACGCAGGTGAGCCACAACCAGAGCATGAGGACGATGATGCCCGCCAGCGAGCCGTAGCTCTCGGTGTTGTTGCCGGCGACCGACACGTAGACAGCGAACCCGG
>JAAZBK010000277.1 GCA_012513855.1 Acidimicrobiales bacterium | reverse complement strand
TGTCCAGGGTCCTGGAGGAGCAGGGGGTCCGGACCAAGATCGTGGAGCGCGATCGGGCCAAGGCCACCACGGCCCGCCTGGCCGGAAGCGACGTCCACTTCGGGTCGATCCTGTCGGAGCGCACCGTGGAGACGCTCGACCTCGACGGCATCGGTCACCTGCTGGCGATCACGGGCAGCGACGAGCTCAACGCGATCGCGGCCGAACGGATGCGCTCGGTGTTCGGTTCCAGCCGGGTGTGGCGGCTTCCGCCCGATCCCGATGCCCCGGCTCACGCCCGGTTCCCCGAGCACGTGCCGGGCCGTCTGCTGTTCTCCAAGTCGGCCACCGAGCGCGAGATCGAGCGGCGGGTCGCAGAGGGTGGCGCCATCAAGGCGACGCGCCTCACGGACTCCTTCGACTGGGACGCCTACAAGGAGCACAACCCGGGGTCGCTGGTGATGGTGATCGTCCGGGGCGACACCCCGATCGTGGTGGCCGCCGACCAGGCGGTGAGCGGAAGACCGGGCGACGCGGTGGTGAGCCTCACGATGCCGGTGGGTCCCCCGGCGCCTGAGCCCGTCGGCCGTGAGGAGGAGCCGGCAGAAGAGGCGATCGACGACCCCGTCGGCTGACGGCTCGGTCGACGGCTCGTCGACCGTCAGCGGAGCTGCGGCGGCCGCTTCGGCGACGTCCGCCGTTAGGGTCCGGGGTGCGTTCGGCAGCCTGAGCGCAGCAACCCAACCCTCACCGGCTAGGGAGGCGTCATGGAGTACGCAGAGTCCGTGGTCGACCTCATCGGCGGTACGCCGCTGGTGAGGCTCCGGAAGGTCGTGGGCGACGTGGCCCCCACGGTGCTGGCCAAGGTCGAGTACCTCAACCCCGGTGGCTCGGTGAAGGACCGGATCGCGGTGAAGATGATCGACGCGGCCGAGGCCGACGGCTCGCTGCAGCCGGGAGGCACGATCGTCGAACCCACCAGCGGCAACACCGGCATCGGGTTGGCCATAGTGGCCCAGCAGCGCGGCTACCACTGCACGTTCGTGTGTCCCGACAAGGTGTCGAACGACAAGATCGACGTGCTGCGCGCCTACGGGGCCGACGTGGTGGTCTGCCCCACTGCGGTCGACCCCAGCCACCCCGACTCCTACTACTCGGTCTCCGACCGGCTCGTGCGCGAGATCCCCGGAGCCTGGAAGCCCGACCAGTACTCGAACCCCAACAACCCCGCTTCCCACGTGGCGAGCACCGGCCCCGAGATCTGGGAGCAGACCGAGGGTCGGGTGACCCACTTCGTGGCGGGCATCGGCACCGGCGGGACCATCACCGGGACCGGCAGCTACCTGAAGGACGTGAGCGGCGGCGCGGTCCAGGTGATCGGGGCCGACCCGGTGGGGTCGGTGTACTCGGGTGGCACCGGTCGCCCGTATCTGGTGGAAGGGGTGGGTGAGGACTTCTGGCCGAGCGCGTACGACCCCACGGTGGCCGACCGGGTGATCGCGGTGTCCGACAAGGACAGCTTCAACATGACCCGTCGCCTGGCGCGCGAGGAGGGCCTGCTGGTGGGCGGGTCGTGTGGCATGGCGGTGGTGGCAGCGGCTCAGGTGGCAGCCGAGGCCGGGCCCGACGACGTGGTGGTGGTGCTCCTTCCCGACGGTGGCCGCGGCTACCTGTCGAAGATCTTCGACGACGGGTGGATGGCCGACTACGGGTTCCTCGACGTCAGCAAGGGCGAGCCGACGGTGGCCGAGGTCTTCAGGGCCAAGTCGGGCGACACCCCCAACCTCGTCCACGTCCACCCCGACGAGAAGGTCGAGTCGGCCATCGCCATCCTGCGGGAGTACGGGGTGTCGCAGATGCCGGTGCTGCGAGCCGAACCGCCGGTGATGGCGGCCGAGGTGGCCGGAACCATCGACGAACGCCAGCTCCTGGACCGGTTGGTGACCGGCGAGGCCGCGCTGGCCGACGAGATCGAGGACCACATGTCGCCGCCGCTGCCCCTCATCGGCGGAGGGGAGCCGGTCACGAGCCTCTTGAGCGAGTTGGAGAAGGCCGATGCGGTGATGGTGGTGATCGACGGCACGCCCCGCGGCGTGCTGTCGCGCCAGGACGTGCTCGGCTTCCTCGCCGCCGGGTGACGATCCGCCCGGATCCACGCGCTGCGCCCGTCGGGCACGGCCGCTCGCTACGCAACAGCCAGACCACTTGGAAGGAGCCCCACCAATGGCAGAGGTCGACGGGAGCACGGGCCACGGTCTCGAGACCCTGGCCATCCACGCCGGGCAACCGGCCAACCCCCTCACGGGCGACGTGGTGGTGCCCATCCACCAGACGTCGACGTACGCCCAGGACGGCGTCGGTGGCCTGCGCTCGGGGTACGAGTACTCGCGCTCGGCCAACCCCACCCGCACCGCGCTCGAGGAGTGCCTGGCGGCGTTGGAGGGCGTCGGGCTAGACGCCGCAGCCACCGGGTTGGCGTTCGCCTCGGGGCTCGCGGCCGAGGACGTGGTGGCCCGTGCGCTGTGCGAGCCCGGCGATCACGTCCTGTTGCCCGACGACGCCTACGGCGGCACCTACCGGCTGTTCGCCCGCGTGCTGGAGCGGTGGGGCCTGACCCACACCGCGGTTCCGCTGGGCGACCTCGACGCGGTGGCGGCCGCGGTCACCGATCGCACGCGCATGATCTGGTGCGAGACCCCCACCAACCCGCTGCTGAACGTGGCCGACATCTCGGGCCTGGCTGCCATCGCCCGCCCGTCGGGAGCGCGGCTGGTGGTCGACAACACCTTCGCCTCGCCCTACCTCCAACGTCCGCTAGCGCTGGGGGCCGACGTGGTGGTCCACTCCACCACCAAGTACCTGGGCGGTCACTCCGACGTGGTGGGCGGGGCGGCGATCGCCACCGACCCCGAGGTGGTGGAGGCGCTCCGGTTCCACCAGAACGCGGTGGGGTCGGTGCCGGGCCCGATGGACTGCTGGTTGGTGCTGCGGGGGATCAAGACCCTCGGGGTGAGGATGGACCGCCACTGCGACAACGCGGAGGCCGTGGTGGCGATGCTGGCCGACCACCCAGCGGTGGCCTCGGTGAACTATCCCGGCCTGGCCGACCACCCGGGCCACCACCTGGCCGCATCCCAGATGAAGCGGGCCGGCGGAATGGTGAGCTTCCGGCTCCATGGCGGTGAGGACGCCGCGCTGAAGGTCTGCGAGAGCACCCGGATCTTCACCCTGGCCGAGTCGTTGGGCGGGGTGGAGAGCCTGATCGAGCATCCGGCCCGCATGACCCACGCCTCGGTGGCCGGCTCGGCGTTGGAGGTGCCGTCGGACCTGGTGCGCCTCTCGGTGGGCATCGAGACGGTCGACGACCTGCTGGCCGACCTGGAGCAGGCGATCGGCTGACTGGCTCGGAGAAGATTCCCAGATGTGAGCCCGTTGCGGACAGATGCTGTCCGCAACGGTCCGTACCGTTCTCTTCGTCAGTCCAACCGAAACGTCGAGGAGAACCGATGAACGCCACCGCCACCGAGCAGTCCACCGTGCAGTCCGCAGAGCCGGCCGTCGCCGCCACCCCAGCCGACGTCGAGCGGGCCGAGCTGCTGGCCACGCTGGCCCTCCACCGCGGCTTCCTGCTCCGGACCGTGCAGGGGGTCACCGACGATCAGGCCCGGCTCCACCCGACCGCCAGCGAGCTGAGCCTGGCCAGCATCATCAAGCACGTCTCCTCCCAGGAGACCCAGTGGGTCGACTTCATCCTGGAGGGCACCGGTGCGATCCCGGACTTCGACCCCACATCAGGACCCAGCCCCGCCGTCCAGGCGCAGTGGGAGGCCGAGTTCACGCCCACCGACGACGAGACGTTGGACGTCCTGCTGGCCCGCTACGCCGAGGTCGCCGAGCGCACCGAGGCGGCGATCTGGTCGGTGGCCGACATGAGCGACTCGCACCCGCTGCCGGTGGCGCCGTGGTTCCCTCCGGGGGCCCGCTGGTCGGCCCGGACCACGGTGCTGCACATCATCGCGGAGACGGCGCAGCACGCCGGTCACGCCGACATCATCAGGGAGTCGATCGACGGCGCCAAGTCGATGGGCTGATCGGTCCGCCGGGACGTGGTTCCGGGAGTCGTCCGGTAGCGCTGGTGGCCGGTGGGGTCAGGACCCTCCGGTCACCAGGCCGCGTCCGGTGACCAGCGGCAGGTCGAGCGAAGTGGCCAGGCCCGGTTCGGCGGCCACCACGGCCTCGACCGCGTTGACCACCCGCATGGCGGTGGTGATCATGCCCGAGACGTTGTGGTCGCCGTGTTCGCCCTCGTGGCGGAACTCGATGCTGAGCTGGGGCTCGCCCTTCACCTCCACCCGGTAGCAGCCGCCGCTGCCGTCGATGGGCTGGGGCCAGTCGGGCCGCTGGTCGACGTGGGTGCGGGTGACGTGTTCGAGGATCACCCGCGGCGTGCCGTCGACGGTGCCGGTCACGCTGAAGCGCACCGCTCCCAGGGTGCCGGCCGGGACGGGGCCGGAGTAGGAGTCGACGTCGAACTCGGCGGGTGCCTTCTCGAAGGCCTCGACCAGCGGTTCGTCGAGCGTCAGGTCGAGTCCGGCGGCGATCTGGCGCACCACCGCACCCCATGCCGTGGACAGCACGCCCGGTTGCCACATGAGCGCCGGTTCGTCGAGCGGCTTGCCGAACCCGAAGATGTCCTGCATCACCACCGGTTGGTAGTAGGTCGAGTAGTCGGCGATCTCCCAGCAGTGGACCAGGTCGATCCGCTGCGAGAGCCCGGTGAGCGCTAGCGGCAGCTCGGCGTTGGCCCAGCCGGGGTCGATGCCGGTGACGTGCAGCGACGCTCCGGTGCGCTCGCCCGCTGCCTCGATCCGAGCCGGGATGTCGGGCCCCAGCGCGTCGCCGTGGAACAGCAGGACCACTGGCCCGCTGCTCACCACGTTGATGCCGGCTTCGAGGAAGGAGATGAGGTCCTCCACGGCATGGAACAGCCGGTCGTCGGTCATGGCGGTGTGGACGATGCAGTCGGGCTTCAGGTCGATGAGGGCCTGCTTGTCGGTGGTTGCCTTCAGCCCGATCTCGCCGCCCAGCTCGGCCAGCTCGCCGACGTCGACGCCGTCCTTGGCCGGGTTCGACACGTACACGCCGACCAGCTCCAGCTCGGGGCGGGCGAGGATCCCCGCGATGGCGTGGCGACCGACGGTCCCGGTGGACCACTCGACGACTCTCAGCATTGCCTGCTCCTGTGTTGGTTGGTTTGCCGCCGCGGGAGATCTGCTGCTGCTCGATCTCGGCTACTCGCCCTCGGCTACTCGCCCTCGGCACCGGGGGTGGGCTCGAGGTCGGGCAGGCCGAGGGAGAAGTTGGGGATCTGGAGACCGCCGTCGACCTCGAGCACCTTGCCGGTGAGGTATCCGCCCGCCTTCGACGAGAGGTAGACGACGGCGGCGGCGATGTCCTCGGGTTCGCCGATGCGACCGAGAGGAGTGTTGGCCTCCAGCTTCCCGAGCAGCTCGGGGCTGCCCGCCACCATCTCCAGCGCCGACGTCATCACCGAGCCGACCGCGATCCCGTTCACCCGGATGTGGGGCGAGAGGTCGGTGGCCGCCAGCCGCGTCCAGTGGGCCAGCGCCGCCTTGGCGGTGCCGTAGGCGATGTAGCCGCGGTCGGCCAGCCGGCCGATGACCGAGGAGATGTTCACGATCGAACCAGCGGCTCGACCTCCCTCGACCTCGCTGGTGGTCGACCGCAACATCACGGGTACCGCTGCCCTGGTGAGGGCGTGGGCGGTGGAGACGTTGAAGTGGAACGCCGCTTCCAGGTAGCGGGTGCTGGTGTGCTCGAAGGGCCTGGGCACGGTGCCGCCGACGTTGTTGACCACGATGTCGAGCCGCCCGAAGTTGGCCTCGGCGGTCTCGGCCAGCGCGGCGGCGGCATCCAGGTCGTTCAGATCGACCACGACCACGTGGGCTCTACGCCCGAGATCGGTGATCTGACCGGCCACCTCGGCGAGCTGCTCCTCGCTGCGGGCCGCGATGAGCACGTCGGCCCCCGCCTCCGCGAGCGCGACCGCCGTGGTGGCCCCGATGCCGCGGCCGGCTCCCGTGACCACCGCGACCTGTCCGTCCACCCTGAAGCGATCGAGGATCATGGCCATTTTGTAACACGTTCCATTTCTGGACGCGCTGGTCCTGGATCAGGTCGGACCTCGGGTCAGGCCCCGGCCAGCGAGTCGAGCGCGGTGTGGATGGCCATCTCGCCCTGGTCGGCGACGTCCTGGCGCCAGCCGGCGTCGTCGACGAAGAACTGCTCCTGCATGAAGCGGGTGATCTCCCGACCGGTGCGATCGGTGGGATCGCCGTGGTGGTGGAGCCAGTTGTCGGCGCGGAACGCGGTGATGCCGCGGTAGATGTCGTGGGTGCCGTACTCCAGGACGAACGTGGCCGTCTCCAGCCCCGCTGGTCCCCCGGCCGCGGCCCAGGCGTCGAAGCCGGGACCGAGGAGGCCGTGGTCCAGCGGGTCCTCCTCGACCCGCGGCGTCCGGAAGAGGTGCTCGGGGTACCAGGTGTCGCCCATCTCGGCCACCGACTCCCCGTCGTCGGCCGTCTGGAACACGGTGAGCCGTCCCATGGGTCCGAGACCGGTGTGGACGTCGAGGTTCACCGCTAGGTGCGCGCCCGCCAGCTGCTCCGACCAGATCCGCTCGATGGTGCGTCGGGACCAGCTGGTGTGGGTGCCGCCGAACTGGACCCCGGCCGGATGGGTGTACTGGCCGCCGCTCAGGGTCTTCATGGCCGCGTGGTCGCCGACCCGGCCGTAGAACTCGAGCAGCTCGCCCAGGAACGACTGGTCGGCCAGGTCGAACTCTCCGTCGGTGGGGTTGAGGTGCTGATCGACCTCGTCGTAGAGCGGGTTGCCGGGAAGTTCAGCCGGGTCGTAGGCAACCGAGTGGTCCGGATCGTCGGCCCCGGTGGCCGTCGGGGCGCCGAGGAAGTTCCGGTTGACGTCGATGTTGTCGGCGTCGACCCGGCGGCTCCAGGCCATCCCATAGGGGTTCACCGCGTGCACCAGGACGACGGCGGTGCGGTCGGGGAGCGCGTCGAGCCGACCCGATGCCACCAGGTCGTGTTGCAAGGCGCTCCCGGCGTGGCCCTCCACCCCGTGGGTGCCGGCCAGGAGGAGCAGCACCCTGTCGGCCGCTCCGATCGGGGCGCCGAAGCGGACGACGTCGGTGGCCAGGGTCTCGCCGTCGGGGCCGGTGAGCGGGTGGGCGACCGTGCTGAGCTTCGCGCCCCTCTGCTCGGCGAGGCCGAGCAGACTGGTGCGAGCGGCGGCGTAGGTCGACAGCGGGGCGATGGGGTTGGTCATCTGGTTCCGATCGTGGGAGGTCAGCCCCTGGCGGGGAAGGTGGCGGGGTCACGGTGGTGCTCGACACCGCCGATGTAGGTGGCCGCGACCGCGAGGGACGCGGGGCGAGCGGTGGCCAGGTCGCCGTCCAGGACGACCACGTCGGCGCGGTGACCGGCCGAGAGCGACCCGAGCTCGGTCTCGGTGGAGCGGGCGGCGCTGCCCCCGAGCGTGTAGGCGCGCAGGGCTTCGACCGCGGTGATGGCCTGCTCGTCGGCCAGCCCCCGCCGGTCGACCGCGGCGTCGATGGCGGCGAGCACGTCGGTGTCCTCGATCGGTGCGTCGGACGATCCGGCGAGCGGCACGCCCGCGTCGATGAGCGTCCGGTGGCGGTAGGCGTGTGGCAGCCGCTGGTCGCCGATGCGGGCCCGCAACCAGTGGGCTTCGCTCCGGAGGCTGATCGGTTGTGTCACGCAGGTGATCTGGTGGGTGGCGAACAGCTCCACGGTTCGGTCGTCGAGCACCGAGGCGTGTTCGACGCGGTGGCGGTGCGGACCGGGATGGGCGGTGAGGAGTCGGGCGAAGAGGTCGGCCGCGTCGCGGTTGGCGCGGTCGCCGATGGCGTGGATGCAGACCTGGAGGCCGGCGAGGTGGGCCGCCTCCATCCGCGAGTAGGCGTCGTCGTCGCCGAGCGTTCGCATCCCGGACGTGTGGGACCGGTCGCTGAACGGTGAGTGCATGCACGCCGACGCTCCCCCGAGGGTGCCGTCGAGGAACAGCTTCACGGCGTCGACCCGTCGACCGTTCCTGGGTGAGTGCAGCGAGGGAAGGGCGCGGAAGTCATCGACCACCGACAGTTCGGGCGCGATGAGGATGGTCTGTACGTCGAACGGGACCCGCCGGGCCAGATCGGCCCAGGCCACCGCCTCCATCTCGCCCGCCGGACCCGACGGTCCCTCCACGGTGGTCTGACAGATGGCGCTGATGGCGGTGATGCCCTGGCGCACCATCCGCTCCGTCCACCGGGCGCGGCCATCCTCCAGCGACTCCATGGTCGCGGCCGGAACGAGCGCCAGCAGATCTGCCACCGACCGCTCTCCCACCAGGCCCGTGGGGTTGCCGTGCTCGTCTCTCTCCACGTAGCCACCGGCCACCACGTTGGCCGGATCGGCGAGACCGGCTGACACGATGGCCGACGACGAGGCCACCGCATGGTGTCCGTCGCGCCGGATCAGGACCACGGGACGCCCATCTCCCGCAGCGTCGAGCTCGTCGCCGGTGGGCATGCGGCGCTCCGCGAGCAGCAGGTCGTCGAGCTGGAAGCCGATGACCGCGTCGGTGCTGCCCTCCGTGGCCCGAGCGGAATCGGCCACGGCGTCGAGCACGTCGGCCACCGACCTGCAGTGGTCGAAGCTGAGATGCACCTCGAAGACGCTCATCACCATCGGGTGGGTGTGGGCGTCGATGAAGCCCGGCACGATCGAGCGGCCACGGAGATCGTGCTCGACGGGAGTGACGGGAGATCCCGCCAGCGCGGCGCGGCACTGCTCCTCGGTGCCCACCGCCACGATCCGGTCGCCGATGGTGGCCACCGAGTCGTGACCGACAGGAGCCGGATCGGGCGTGAACACCCGGGCCCCGCGGAAGAGGTGGGCGGTGGCGGGGGCGTCGGAAGCGCTCATCGAGCTGCTCCGGTGCCGCCCAGGGCGCAGGTGGTGGGTTCGGCGATGAGGTGGTCGCTCAGGGCGTTCCGGTCGACGGTGACGCCCCAGCCGGGACCGCCGGGCAGGACCAGACATCCGGACTCGACCACGTAGCGCTCGGCGGTCAGGTGGTGGTCGAACATCACGTCGCCGGCGATCTCGGGGGAGTGGCCCAGGCGGTCGAAGCGGGCGGCGGCGATGTGGGCGTGCACGGCCGTGCCGATGCCGAGCGGCTGGTTGTGGATGATCGTGCCCATGCCGCGGGCGGCGGCGTAGTCGATGGCGCGGAGCGCTCCGGTGACGCCGCCGGGCCTCTCGGCGTTGATGCCCATGATGCCCATGCCCCCAGCGTCGGTCAGGGCCACCGCGTCGGCCAGCGAGAAGAACCCCTCGTGCAGGAACACCGGAATCGGGGTCTGGGCCTGGACCCGCACCATGCCGAGGAGGTCGCCGAGCGGCAGCGGCTGCTCGGCGGCGTCGATGCCGTACGGCTCGATGAGCGACAGGGCCCGGACCGCGGTGGCGCTGTCGTAGGCCTGGTTGTAGTCGACCCGGATGCGGAGGTCGTCGCCGCAGCGGTCCCTCACCGCGGCGATCACGGCCCGGTCGGCGTGCGGGCTGGTGCCGAGCTTGATGCGCACGGTGCCGTAGCCGCTGCGCTGGTAGCCGGCCGCCAGCTCCGCGGTGGTGTCGGGATCGAGGAGGGGCAGCAGGCCGCAGAGCGGGATCCGGTCCACCGCTGCGCCGCCGATGAGGTCGTGGACCGGCCGGCCCAACTCGCGGGCCGCCAGCTCGTGGCAGGCGATGTCGATGAGGCCCTTCGCCACCTCGTTGCGGGCGACGTTGCGGTCCATGCGGGCGGCCAGGGCCTGGACGTCGGTGGGGCGGGCGCCGAGCACGTACTTGGCGAGGTGGTCGCGGATGGCCATGGCCATCTCCCTCTGGGACACGCCGGTCTCGGGCAGCCACACGTAGGCCTCGCCCCAGCCCTCGGCCCCGTCCTCGTCGATCAGGCGGCAGTAGAGGAAGTCGGCCTCCAGCCACGACTCCTCGGTCGGGATGGCCATGCCGAGCCCGTTGTCGCTCTGGGCCATGGCGCCCCGGGCCAGCTCCGAGAGCGGGACCTTCACCTCGAACAGCTCGATGCGCTCGATCACCGGGGCGCGGTCGTCGACGCTGGGCGCCTCCGGGTCATGTACTGGTTCAGTCATCATGTGTAACGTACGGTACATCGCTGCTCGCAGCCGGTCCACCGGCTCCACCCGGTCCGACGAGGCCAACGCCTCCATCTCGGCCCGCCTTGCCCGGGCGGAGCTGTCGCCGGCCCTGCGGAGGGTGGCAGAGCTGCTGCTGGTCGAACCCGAGGCGGTGGCCTTCGGAACCGTGGCCTCGGTGGCCGAGCGGGCCGGAACCAGCACGCCGTCGGTCGTGCGCCTCGCCACCGCACTCGGCTACACCGGCTTCGCAGGGCTGCGCGAGGCCGCCCGTGGCGAGCTGTCGCTCCGCTTGAACACCGACGCGGTGCGGGTGCGATCCGCCACCGGCACCCACGGCGACCAGCTCGGCGCGCTGATCGAGGCCGAGCAGCGGAACGTCGCCCAGACGCTCGGCCAGCTGGATCCGGCCACCCTCACCGGAGTGGTCGATCTGCTCGACGACGACGGCCGCGCGGTCTGGATCCTGCCCAGCACCATGACGGCCGGGGTGGCGCAGCGATTCGCCGACCAGATGATGATGATCCGCGACCGGGTCCACCTGCTCGACGGGAGCGAGATGCGGATCACCTCGCTGATCCGGGCGCTGCGCCGCGGCGATGTCTTCGTCTCCATGGACGTCCCCCGCCACGAGCACGCCACGGTGCGGATGCAGGCCGACGCCGTCCAGCGGGGAGCGGTGCCGGTGGTGGTCAGCGGCGCGGTCACGGTGGGGCTGTCGACCCGCGGCGGCTTCCTGTTGCCGTTCACCACCGGATCGGTGGGTCCGTTCGATTCGTTGGTGGGACTCACCGTGCTGGCCACCGCTCTCCTGAACGGCATGGTCGATCGGCGCCGCGACCAGACTGCCAAGCGACTGGGCGCCCTCGAGCGGGCGTGGACCACAACCGGCCTGTTCGAGGCCTGAGCGAAGGGAACGTCACGCCATGTCGGACGAGAAGCCGGAAGCGAAGCCAGGCCAGCCGTCGGATCGGCGGTCGGATCAGAGCAACGATCTTCCTCCGGCTCCCGTCGGGTCCTTCGCCAGCGACAACGCGGCGGGGGTGTCTCCCGAGGTGCTCGAGGCACTGGTCGCGGCCAACCACGGCCCGGCGCTGGCCTACGGCGACGACGACTGGACCCGCCGGGCAGAGGCGGCGTGGCAGGAGCGCTTCGACGCTCCGGTGGTCGCGCTTCCGTGCTGGGGCGGGACCGGAGCCAACGTGGTGGGCATCGCGTCGGTGCTGCGAGGGTGGGAGGGCGTGATCGCCACCGACACGGCCCACGTGGTGGTCGACGAGTGCGGGGCGCTGTCGCGCTTCGCCGGCACGCAGGTGAGCACGGTTCCCCACCACGACGGCCGGCTCGACCCCGACGACCTGGAGCCGTTCCTGCACTGGCAGGGGAGCGAGCACCACGTCCAGCCGCGGGTGGTCTCGATCACCCAGGCCACCGAGATGGGCACGCTGTACACCGTCGACCAGATCGGCGAGATCTGCGACCGGGCCCACTCCGCCGGCCTCCTGGTCCACCTCGACGGTGCCCGCATCGCCAACGCCCTGGTGGCCACCGGCAGCGATCTGCCCACGATGATCCGCGACACCGGGGTCGACGTCATGACCGTCGGTCTCACCAAGGACGGTGCCATGTACGGCGAGACCGTGGTCCACCTGCGCCCCGAGCTGGCCGAGCACGCCCGCTTCGTGCGCAAGCAGGCTGGGCAGCTGCCGTCCAAGGCCCGCTTCGTGGCCGCCCAGGTGCTGGCCCTGCTGACCGACGACCTCTGGTTGCGCAACGCCCGCCACGCCAACGAGATGGCCCAGCTCCTGGCCGGGGCGGTCGGAGGGATCGATGGCGTCACCACCCAGGGCGAGCCGGAGGTGAACGCGGTGTTCGCCCAGCTGCCGGCGGCGGCCATCGTCCCGCTCCAGGAGTGGTCCTTCTTCTGGGAGTGGGACCTCACGCAGTCGCTGGTGCGGTGGATGACCAGCTTCGCCACCACCCCCGACGACGTGGAGCGCTTCGCCGCGGGCGTCGACGCGATCTTGGCCCGTCACCGCTGAACCCGCGTGGGTAGGTGATCCGGGCTCGCCCGGAGGGTGCCCTCTGTGCGAGCCTGACGGCCTTCATATGGCAGCCCTAACAACCGCCTCGTCGACATCAGCCGGATCCCGGCGCCTGTCATCAGATGACGGGTCCGCTGGCGCGGATCCGGGTCGGACGTGGCCGCGGATGGCCCTCTACCTCGGCATCGCCCTGGCCGGCATCGCGGTGGCGGCAGCCGCGAGCCTGGCCATCGGCTCCGAGCCGATATCGCCGGACCTGGTCCTGCACGCGGTTCGCGGCGGTGAAGCGCTGCCCGGTTCTCCCGAGGCCCACGCCCACGCCGTGGTGATCGATCAGCGGCTTCCCCGCACCATCCTCGGGATCGCCGCCGGAGCCGCTCTCGGTCTGGCGGGAGCGCTCATGCAGGCGCTCACCCGCAACCCCCTGGCCGATCCGGGCCTGCTCGGCATCAACGCGGGTGCCACCTTCGCGGTGGTGCTCTCCATCACCTACCTCGGGGTCGGCAGCCCAGCGGGCTACGTCTGGTTCGCGCTGCCCGGTGCCCTGCTCGGCGCGCTCGTCGTCTACTCGATCGGGGCTGCCGGCCGCGACGGTCCCACACCCGTGCGCCTGGCCCTGTCGGGCATCGCCGTCAGCGCGGTGCTGATCGGGCTCACCTCCGGCCTGCTCCTGTCCGACATCGACACCTTCGACGGCTACCGGGTCTGGACCGTCGGAGCACTGGCCGGACGCCGGCTCACCGGGTTCGGGCCCGCGTTCGCGCTGGTGGCCGCCGGGTCGGTGGTGGCGCTGGCGCTCGGCCGGTCGCTCAACGTGATCGGGATGGGTGAGGACCAGGCCCGATCGCTCGGGGTGAACGTGGCCCGCACCCGCCTCCTCTCGGTCGCCGCCGTCACGCTCCTCTGCGGTGCCACCACCGCAATGGCCGGCCCCATCGGCTTCGTGGGCCTCATGGTGCCCCACCTCGCACGCGCCATCACCGGCCACGACCAGCGCTGGGCACTGCCCTTCTCCGGTGTGTTCGGCGTGATCCTGGTGCTCGCCTCCGACATCATCGGACGCGTGGTGGCTCACCCCACCGAGCTCCAGTTGGGCCTGGTCACCGCGTTCGTCGGGGGTCCGGTGCTCGTCGGTCTGGCCCGCTCCACCAAGTTGAACCTCCGATGAGATCGATGCTCGACGAGCCCCGGGCCTTCCGGATCCAGCCGGCGCGCCTCTCAGTCCGCTTCACGCCCAGGGCGGTCCTGGCGGTGGTGGCGATGATCGTCGTGGGCACCGTGGTCGGTGTCTGGACGCTGTCGACCGGGCGCGCCGGCATACCGGCGTCGGAGGTGATCGAGGCCCTCCTCGGTGGTGGGTCGGATCGCAACCGGATGATCGTGGTGGACTGGCGCCTGCCCCGTCTCCTCCTCGCCGTGCTGCTGGGAGGTGCCCTGGGGGTGAGCGGAGCGGTCTTCCAGTCCCTGTCCCGCAACCCGCTGGGCAGCCCGGACATCATCGGCTTCACCACCGGAGCAGCGACCGGTGCCCTGTTCGTGATCCTGGTCCGGTCGGGTAGTGGCACCGACGTGGCCGTCGGGGCGGTGATAGGCGGGTTCGTCTCCGCCGTGCTCGTCTACGCGCTGGCCTACCGGCGCGGGCTCGCCACCTACCGCCTGGTGCTGGTGGGCGTCGCCCTGAGCGCCATGTTCGTCTCGGTCAACGAGTGGCTGATCCTGCAGGCCGAACTGGACGACGCCGCCATGGCCCACGTCTGGCAGCTGGGCAACCTGAACAGCCTGGGGTGGACCGAGGTCCACATCGTGTCGATCACCCTGGCGGTCCTGGTCCCAGCGGCTATCTGGCTCAACCGGCCGATGCAGATGATGGAGATGGGCGACGACACCGCTCGCAGCCTGGGCATACCCGTCGAGCGGATGCGGATCGGGCTGATCCTGGTCGGCATCGGGCTGGTGGCGGTGGCCACCGCCATCGCCGGGCCCATCGCGTTCGTCGCCCTCGCCGCCCCTCAGCTCGCTCACCGGTTGACCCGCACGCCGGGTCTGTCGGTGGGACCGGCGGCCGCCATGGGGGCCGTGCTCCTGGTGGTGAGCGACGCGGCGGCCCAGCGTTTCACGGAAACGCAGATGCCGGTGGGCGTCATCACCGTCTCGATCGGCGGCATATACCTGGTCTGGCTTCTCTTCAGCGAGAAGCGGAGGAGCACATGAGTCCCAGCAGCACCTCTTCGTCCGCCACCTCGAACGGAGTGTCGAAGCTCACGTCGACCCCGGACCGCACAGGCGCGCCGGTGCTCCAGGCCCGGGGGATCAGCGTCTCCTATGGCGATGATCCGGTCGTCCGCGATCTGGACCTCGATGTGGCCGAAGGTTCGTTCACGGTGATCATCGGCCCGAACGCTTGCGGCAAGTCCACGTTGTTGCGGGCCCTGTCGAGGCTCATGCGCCCCGACGCCGGAGAGGTGCTCCTCGACGGGCGTCCGCTCGATCGCTTCCGCTCCAAGGAGCTGGCCCGCCGGCTCGGCCTGCTGGCCCAGTCGTCGATCGCCCCCACCGGGATCACCGTCAGCGATCTGGTCGCGAGGGGTCGCTACCCGCACCAGCGGGTGTTCGAGCACTGGTCGCCCGGCGACGAGGCCGCCGTGAACGAAGCGATGGAGGCCACCAAGGTGACCGACCTGGCCCGGCGCCGGGTCGAGGACCTCTCGGGTGGCCAGCGCCAGCGGGTGTGGATCGCCATGGTCCTGGCCCAGCAGACCCCGGTGATGTTGCTCGACGAGCCGACCACGTTCCTCGACATCGCCCACCAGATCGAGGTGCTGGAGCTGTGCCGTGAGCTCCGCGAGGAGCACGGGCGAACCCTGGTGGCGGTCCTCCACGACCTCAACCAGGCGTGTCGCTACGCCAGCCACCTCGTGGCCATGAACGACGGCCGCATCGTGGCCCAGGGCGACCCGGCCGAGGTGGTCGACGCCGCCCTGATCGAGAAGGTGTTCTCGCTCCGTTGCCAGGTCGTGACCGATCCGGTCAGCGGCACCCCGCTCGTCGTTCCCGACCCGCTACCCAGGAGGACCGTCACTTGAAACCCCTCGATACGACCGGCGAACTACCAGCTGTGGCAGAGGTGATCCGCGTCGTCGACGTCACCCCTCGGATGCGCCGGGTCACCTTCGGCGGACCGGGCGCTGCTCTGTACGCGTCGGACCCCACGCGGGTCCCGAACATCAAGATCTCGCTTCCGGACCCCGAGACCGGCGAGCTCGACCTGCCGTACTTCGATCACGAGGGCGTGGTGTTCCGCTCGCCTCGTCAGCGGGAGCTGGTGCGCACCTACACCGTACGCCGCATGGATCCCGACGCTGGCGAGTTCGACATCGACTTCGTGCGGCACGGCGACGGGGGTCTGGCCAGCGCCTGGGCCGAGCGAGCCCGTCCCGGGTCGACGCTGGGCGCTCTGGGCGGCGGCGGCGTCGTGGCCGCGGAGTCCGACTGGTACCTGCTGGTCGGCGACGAGACCGCACTGCCCGCCATCGGACGGATGGTGGAGGCCCTCCCCGCATCGGCGAGGGGACGGGCGATCGTGGAGATCGCCGACGACGGCGAACGACAGGAGCTGCACACGGATTCGGCCCTGGAGATCACCTGGCTGAGCCGCAACGGAGCCCCCGCAGGCAGCACCGACCTGTTGAAGGACGCGGTGGCCGCGGTCGACGTCCCGACCGAGGGCGATCCCAGGGTGTTCGCCTGGGTGGGTGCCGAAGCCCGGGTGGCGGTGTGGATGCGCCGACACCTGCGCGAGACGAAGGGGCTCGACCGCAAGCAGACGCTGGTGATCGGCTACTGGCGCAGGGGCGACGACGAGACCACCTACGGCCGCACCGCCGACCACGACCGGGTCGACGACGAGTACGACGTCGAGCTGTACGACGAGCTCCAGGACGACGACCACGACCACGATCACGACCACTGAGCCGTGACGCGACTCGGGGTGGGCCGGCGATGTCCCGACCCACCCCGATGGTGCTTGGAGAGCCGACCGGTGGTCAGCCCCAGCGTTGGCCGATCAGAGAGCGGCGGCCAGTTCCGTGAGCGACTCCTCGATCGAGTCGAGGGCCAGCAGCGCGGTGCGGTAGGTGGCGGCACGGGCGTGCTCCACCTCGATCACCTGGCCGGCCTGGACCGCGGGGAGCGACTTCCAGGCGTCGGACTGCTGGATGGTGGCGAGGGGCTCGGGCGTGGAGCCGTCGGCGTCGACCTTGTAGACGATCACGTCGATGTCGGCGAAGGCCGAGGTGAGCTGCTCGAGCGAGAGGGTCTCACCGTGCACGTCGTCGGGGTTGGAGGGCTCGCCGGGGAAGTTCAGGCCCAGATCGTCGAGCAGGTTGACGGTGTAGGAGGACCGGTACTCGACGGTGATGGTTCCCGCACCCTCGTCGCAGTCGGCGCAGATGCCACCGAAGGTGAGGTCGGCGAACTGCTCGGAGAAGGCTTCTTCGATCTCGGCGGCGCGGGCCTCGTACTCGTCCTTGAACTCGCCGTAGTTGTCGCCGACTCCGGCGGCGTCGGCGTACTGCTCGCCGAGGGTCCGCCAGTCACCGGGGGTCACCGGGCCGATGAACACCACCGGGGCCAGGCCCTCGAGTCGCTCCATGTCGACGATCGACTTGGCCATGGCCGGCACGCCCATGATGATCAGGTCGGGGTCGGCCGCGGCCACGCCCTCGTAGTCGAGCGACGAGACGTCGCCGTCGGGGGCCACCTTGTCGATGGCGTCGTAGGCAGCCTTCTCCTCGTCGTTCATGTTCTCGAGCTCACGCGTCCACTCGCACACCGCCGACAGGTTGGCGCCGGCCTGGACGAGGGGGAGGACCGCGTAGCCGCACGCCACGATGCTCTGCGGTTCGGCGGGGATCTCGACCACGGTGCCGTCGGGCTGTTCGAACTGGCGGGTGTCGCCGTTGCCCGAACCCTCATCGGTGGAACCCTGTGCCACGGTGTCGGCTCCGGTCTCGTCGTCGTCGCTGCCACAGGCAGCAG
This sequence comes from Acidimicrobiales bacterium, assembly GCA_012513855.1. Lineage (GTDB taxonomy): Bacteria > Actinomycetota > Acidimicrobiia > Acidimicrobiales > Iamiaceae > Aquihabitans. Next base: position 6,498 of record JAAZBK010000277.1, on the reverse strand, counting down.
CACCGAACAGCAGGCTGGCTGATATGGCGAGGGCGGCCAGCCGTCGGCTGGGCGAGTGGGTTCGGGACATGTGCGGTCTCCTAGGGGTTCGACGGGTTTCCGTCACCTGTAAGGAGCACCTAACTATCGCGGTCGGGGTGCCGACCACAAACCGGGGTCAGTAGCCGGGGGCCGGTTGCCACAGCTCGAAGCGGTATCCCTGGTCGTCCTCGCAGCTGATGCTGGCGCCGGAGTCGTAGTCGTTGCGGGCCAGCACCCGGCCCCCTAGCTCTTCGACCCGCGCCGCGTAGTGCTCGGGATCGTCGACCCGGAAGTACACCGTGGTGGGGGCATGGCCGGCATCGGCGCCGTACTCGCCGGGGGCGATGCCCATGGGGAAGCGGGTGTTGGCCACGTGGCCACCTCCACCGGGATGGGCCGACTCGACCTGCCAGGCGAACAGCGTCCCGAAGAACGCGTTGGCCCGGGCCGGGTCGGTCGGGTTGATGGTGATGTAGCCGGGTTCCACCGGTGCCCGTCCCGTGACGGTCCACGACGCGTTGCCGTCGTCGACCGTGGCCTCGCCGCCCGTTCCCGCCTCGGTGCTGCCGGGCGCTTCGGCTTCGTCGGAGGAGGACGACGGCGCATCGTCGGGCAGCGGCTGGCTGAGCATCCACCGGTGGCCGTAGGGGTCGACGATGGTGGCGTTGCGGTTCCCGTGACCCTGGTCGGCCGGTTCGCGCTGGCCCTGGGCACCGGCGGCGACGGCTCGCTCGAACGTGTAGTCCACGTCCACCACCTCGAGGTGGAGCATCACCGAGGTGCCGCCGTAGAAGCCGGGGCCGTTCACGCCCATCTCGGGGAACTCGTCGGCCAGCATGATGGTGCTTCCGCCCACCACCAGTTCGCAGTGGCCGACGCGGCCGTCGTCGCCCACGTAGCGAAGGGTCTCGACCGCACCGAGGACGTCCCGGTACCAGTCGATCGCCTCGGTGGCGCGGGGCACCGCCAGGTAGGGAGACAGGGCCGGCTTGGTGCGAGCGGCGGAAGGCGACGTCGTCGTCGTGGCAGTGGTGGTCTCGGTGGTGGCCATGGTGGCCTCCTCGGTTGCGGGTGGGTCGGTGATGGGCGGTGCGGGTCGGAGGGCGGCCTCGACCTGCCGGCGCAGGTCACGGGCGAAGTCGGGGCGTGGAGCCAGAGGGGCGACGGGCAGGCGCAGTTCGCTCAACGGGTCGGGTCCCGGTGCGTCGGTCACGGCTGCCTCCCTTCCGGGGTCTGCGGTTCGTGGTTCTCGGCGGTGTCATCGCCCTGCTCGTAGAGGGTCCGGAAGGCTCGCCGCGCTCTCACCAGCAGCGCCTCGGTGGCGTGGACCGTGCGCCCGAGGTGATCGGCCACCTCGGGCACGGTGAGCCCGTCGAGGTAGCGCAGGACCAGCGCGCTCCGGTGGTGCGGCCCCAGGTCGGCCAGCACCTCACGGGCTCGGCCGATCGAGAGTCGGGCGTCCCAGGGATCGTCGGAGTCCTCGCTGAGGTCGGCCACCGCGGCGAGCTTGCGCTGCTCGCGTTCCTGACGACGCCAGTGGTCGACCAGCTTGTGGCGGGCGATGCCCACCAGCCATGCGGTGGTGGGGACCGGTGAGGTCCCGTTCCTCACCGCGGCGACTGCGCCCAGGAACGTCTCGGAGGTGAGGTCCTCGGCCACGGCCACCGACCCGCAACGGGCCACCAGGTATCCGTAGACCTGGGGGAGCGAGCGCTCGTAGCCATCGAGCAGGGCCGCGGCCGCGACGTCGCCCGACGCCACGGCACGGGTGCTGGGGTCGGTCACGGTGGCGCCCCGGGCGGAGGTTGGTCGAGCTCGGCCATCACCCCTACATCGTTCTACGGGACCCGACTCCGACGGGCCGGGATCGGAAAATTGCTCTGGTTCAGGTCTCGACGGCGGGAACGCCCCCGTCCGGCGCGCTCGACCCTCCCGGCGCCACCTCGTCGTCGGGGCCGTCGGGGTCGTCGCTCTTGCGAGACTCCGCGTAGACGTTGACCGCCACCGCGGTGAGCGGCACCGCCAGGATGGTTCCGCCCAGCCCGAACAGGGCGCCGCCGGCCACCACGGCGAAGAGGATGGTGAGCGGGTGGAGCTGGAGCTGGCGGCCGTAGATCACCGGCGCCAGCAGTTCGTTGTCCACCTGCTGCACCACCAGGGCCACGATGGCCACGATCACGGCCGGCCCGGTGCCGGCGGTGGCCAAGGCGACGAGCACTGCGATGACCCCCGAAACGATGGCTCCGACGATGGGGACGAACGCGCCGAGCAGCGTGATGATCGCCACCGGCCACGCCAGGTCTCCGCCCACCAGCGCCACCGTGATGCCGAGGATGGCGCCCTCGAGCGTGCCCAAGATGGCGACGCCACGGAGGTACCCGCCGAGCGTCGACCACGCCCGCGCCCCGAGGCGACGGGTCATCGGCCGTCGGTGCTCGGGCGCCTTGCCGAGCAGCCATCCCTGGAAGCGGGCGCCGTCCTTCAGGATGAAGAAGGTGGTCACCAGGGCCAGCAGTATCCCGGTGAGCCCCTCGACCGCCGCCACCAGGCCCGACACCAGACCACCGCTCGACGAGCTGAACGAGTTGCTCACGGCGTCGGTGGCCTTCTCCCGCAGGTCGTCGACGTCTCGTTGGGTGAGGTCGAAGGGGGAGTCCTCGATCAGCCACCGTTCGACGTCGTCGGTGGCCTCGGTGATGGTGGGGCCGAGGGCTCCGAACTCGTCGGCCACGGTGGGGATGATCAGCCACCCGGTCAGCGCCAGGGCCCCCAGGAAGGTGAACAGGGAGACGAGAGCTGCCGCCGCGGGCGGAAGGCCCCGTGAGCGCAGCCATCGCGTCGGAGCATCGAGAGCACGCGCGATGTAGACCGCGATGACCAGAGCCAGAACGATGACCCACAGCTCGCGCAGGACCCAGAAGAACCCGACCAGCACCGCGCTGATCACCAGGATCCGCCAGGAGTAGGCGGCGAACAGGCCGACCAGCGGATGGACCCGGGGCCTGTCGCCCCCCTGGGGTGCCACGGTGGCGACCGTGGACGGCTCGCCCGGTGGCTGGTTCGACGCATCGGCCATGGGAGATTGGTAGCAGCTGGCAGCGTACGACCGGTCGATCCGCTGATCTGCCAACGCCCCCAATAGGTTGTGCCACACATTCGGTCGCACCCCCGGCGGCCGTCGCGTTTCCCAGGAGCGAGCAGTTCAGTGGCCGACACCATGACCATCACCGATCCGGAGTTCTGGCAGCTGCCGCTGGAGGAGCGGATGCTCCACCTCGCCGAGCTCCGGGAGAGGGCGCCCTTCACCGCTCTCAAGAGCCCCAACCCGATGACCGGCATCCCCGACGACTTCTACGCCGTCACCCGCATGGCCGACGTGGTCGAGATCAGCCGGCGCCCCAAGGACTTCTGCTCCGGTCGGGGATCGATCTCCATTGCCGACATGCCCCCGGAGGCCATGGAGTTCTTCGGTTCGTTCATCGCCATGGACGATCCCCGCCACGCGCGCCAGCGCGGCATCGTGGCCCGGTCGTTCACGCCCCGGGCGCTCAGCGGGGTGCTCGAGTCGGTGGAGACCATCGCCACCGAGGTCATCGACGCCATGTGCGAGAAGGGCGAGGTCGACCTGGTCGAAGCGCTCTCGGAGCCGTTCCCGCTCCTCATCATCTGCGACATGATGGGCATCCCCCGCAGCGAGTTCCCCACGGTGCTGAAGGCCACCAACGTGATCCTCGGAGCGGGCGACCCCGACACGCTCGACGGCCGAGACTTCCTGAACGCCATGTTCGAAGCCGGGATGGAGCTCACCGGGCTGATGGCCGAACTGGCCGAGGAGCGGCGCACGAACCCCGCCGACGACCTCACCACCGCGCTGGTCTACAACGAGCTGGGCGAGGAGCTGCTCGACCCCAGCGAGGTCGCGCCGTTCTTCATCCTGCTGGCGGTGGCGGGCAACGACACCACCCGCAACGCCATCAGCCACGGCATGCGGCTGCTGGGCAAGAACCCCGACCAGCGTCGGATCCTCCAGGACGACCTCGAGGACCTCCTGCCGAACGCGGTGGAGGAGATCATCCGGGTGGCGTCGCCGGTGACGTTCATGCGCAGGACGGTCACCCACGACCTTGAGCTGTCGGGCCACTCGTTCGTGGAGGGCGACAAGGTGGTCATGTTCTACGGCGCCGCCAACCGCGACCCAAGGGTCTTCGACGACCCGGAGTCGTTCCTGGTCGAACGCGAGCCCAACCCCCACGTCGGCTTCGGCGGGCCCGGCCCGCACTTCTGCCTCGGTGCCCACCTGGCTCGCCGCGAGGTGTCGGTCATCTTCCGCGAGCTGCTGACCCGTCTGCCCGACATCGAGGTGACCGGCGAGGCCGAGTACCTGAACGCGCTGGGCATCCCCCTGGTCGGGGGGATCAAGCACCTGCCGGTGCGCTTCACGCCCACCAAGCCCGTCGGTCCGGTGTCGGCGGGCTTCGGCGCCTGACACCAGGCCGGCGCGGTGCCGGTCTGCCTGGTGTCGTTCCCCCGAGTCGCTTCCCGAGCCAGGGGTCAACAATTCGCATCCCTAGTGCAATAATACTGTGGTGGCGGGCTCGCGAGCCCGCCACCAGGCACGCGACCACCATCAGGGGACGGTTCGGATGAGCGCCACCGAGGAGACCATCGACCGCGATGCGGTGTTGGAGCGGTACCGGATCGAGCGCGACAAGCGGCTGCGTCCGGACGGCTCCGACCAGTACGTCGAGGTCAGCGGGGTGTTCGCCCGCTACGTCGACGACCCCTACGTGGCGCGGGTGGAGCGCGAGCCAGTGGCCGACGAGGTGACCGTGGCGGTCATCGGAGGGGGCTTCGCCGGCCTGGTCACCGGCGCGCGTCTGAAGCAGGCCGGCGTGACCGGGGTTCGGATCATCGAGAAGGGCGGTGACGTGGGTGGCACCTGGTACTGGAACCGCTACCCCGGTGCCCAGTGCGACACCCATTCCTTCGTCTACATGCCGTTGCTCGAGGAGACCGGGCACATGCCCAGCGAGAAGTACGCGCACGGTCCCGAGATCCTCGAGCACTCCCGGCGGATCGCGGAGCAGTTCGGCCTCTACGACGACGCGCTGTTCCAGACCGAGGTGCGTTCGGTGACCTGGGAGCCCGAGACGTCTCGCTGGGTCATCCGCACCGACCGTGACGACGAGATCCGAGCCCGCTACGTCACCATCGGCACCGGCCCGCTTCACCGTCCCAAGCTCCCCGGGATCCCCGGCATCGAATCGTTCGAGGGCCACACCTTCCACACCAGCCGTTGGGACTACGACTACACCGGCGGAGACCCGAGCGGCGCGCCCATGGACCGCCTGGCCGACAAGCGGGTAGCCGTGATCGGCACCGGCGCCACCGCGGTGCAGTGCGTGCCGCACCTGGCCCGCGCCGCCCGGGAGCTGTACGTGTGCCAGCGCACGCCGAGCTCGATAGACGAGCGCAACAACGAGCCCACCGATCCAGCCTGGTTCGAGCGGGAGGTTCTGTCGCCGGGGTGGCAGCAGCGCTGGCTGGACAACTTCTGCACGCTCCAGACCGGTGGCTTCGCCGACGAGGACCTGGTTCGCGACGGCTGGACCGACATCGCCGGTCGGATCCGGGACAAGGTCGTGAAGAACCTGGAGGACGGCAAGGAGTTCTCCATGGACCTGATCGACCGGGCCTTCGACGAATCAGACCTGGAGAAGATGACCGAGATCCGGGCCCGCGTGTCGGCCCTGGTCGACGATCCGCGCACCGCAGAGGCGCTCAAGCCCTGGTACCGCCAGCTCTGCAAGCGGCCCTGCTTCCACGACGAGTACCTCCAGGCGTTCAACGAGCCGGGCACCCGACTCCTCGACACCGACGGCCAGGGGGTGGAGCGCATCACGGCCCGCGGGGTGGTGGTGGCCGGAGTGGAGCACGAGGTCGACTGCATCGTCTACGCCTCGGGCTTCGAGGTTGGCACCGACCACGTCCGACGGGCCGGGTTCGAGGTCACCGGTCGCAACGGCACCACCCTCACCGACTGGTGGTCCGAGGGCATGCGCTCGCTGCACGGCATCCACGTGCACGGGTTCCCCAACCTGTTCGTGATCGGTTCGGCCCAGGGCGGCAACCTCATCTCCAACTACCCGCACAACCTCTCAGAGGCGGCCCGGGCGGTGGCTGCGGTGGTGGCCCACGCCACCGCCGAGCAGATCGACGAGGTGGAGGTCACCGCCGAGGCCGAGAAGGCCTGGATCGACCTCCTCCTCGGCGCGGGACCCCGGCGGGTGGGAGGCGACCCGACCTGCACCCCCGGCTACTACAACAACGAAGGCCAACCCGCGGGCCTGAAGGGCAAGCTGAACTCGGCCGGCTATCCGCAGGGTCCGGTTGCGTTCTTCGCCCTGCTCGACGAGTGGCGCAACTCGGGCGACTTCGCGGGCCTCGAACTGCGGCCCTGACAGGGTCGGCGAGCCG
>JAAZBK010000276.1 GCA_012513855.1 Acidimicrobiales bacterium | reverse complement strand
TCGTTCTCCCACGGCACCACGGGCATCGCTTCGCAGTGCGCCCCCAGCCGTACGGCCACCAGCTCTCCCCGCTACGGCGTCCACGGCGTGAGCGTGGCCACCGACTACATCGGTCTGGGTCCGGTGGGCGAGGTCCACCCGTACCTCTCGGCCTCGGCCGAGGGACACGCCGCGATCGATGCCGTGCGAGCGGCAAGCCAGGTGCCGGGGGCCAACGCGGGGACCGAGTGGCTCTCGGTGGGCGGGTCGCAGGGCGCCCACTCAGCCCTCATCGCGGGGGAGCGAAACGCCACCTACGCGCCCGAGCTGACGCTGCTCGGAACCGCGGCGATGGCGCCGCCGGCTGCGTTCGACCAGACGTTCGGAGCGCTCGACGTGGTGGTCACCAACATCATCGGCGTGATGATGCTCTACGGCATGGTGGGCGAGCGTTCCGACGTCGACCCCGACGACTACGTGGGCGAGCAGGTGGCGGCGGCCGCCCACGTCCTCGATGAGCAGTGCCTCGGTGGTATCACCGTCGAGTTCGCCAACAAGGACCACGCCGCCTTCTGGAAGCAGGATCCGCGCCTGGTCGAGCCCACCCGCTCCTACGTGATGGAGAACGAGCCCGGTCTCATCGCCACACCGGCGCCCATGTACGTGTCGTCGGGAACGGCCGACATCCAGGTGCCGATCGGACGGGTCCACGTCCTGATGGACAACCTCTGCGCGGTGGGCCAGGTGGTGGAGTACCACGAGTTCGAAGGGGCGGATCACGGTGGGGTGTTCGCCCGCTCCGACGCCGGAGTCAGGCGCTTCCTGGCCGAGCGGCTGGCGGGAGACCCGCCCACCAACTCCTGTCCCTGGCGCTGAGAACGTCGGTGCCGGCCGGCCGGTAACTTGCGAAAACTGAAACGTGTTCTATTGTGCCCGACGTGACCGACAGCACGCAGGGGACGGGTGCAGGGGAGATCCTCAAAGCACCCCTCATCATCGAGTACCCGTTCAAACGGACCACCGGTCCGGTGATCGGCGCCTTCCTCACCGGACTCCGGGAGAAGGTCCTGGTCGGATCGAGGGCCGTCGACGGACGGGTCATCGTGCCGCCCGCGGAGTTCGATCCCGTGACCGCCGAAGACCTCACCGAGCTGGTGGAGGTCGGTCCCGAGGGCGAGATCACCACCTGGGCGTGGGTCACCAGCCCCCACGAGAAGCACCCGCTCGACCAGCCGTTCGCGTGGGCGCTCATCAAGCTCGACGGCGCCGACACCGCCATGCTCGGTCCGGTGGCGGCCGCCGGGATCGACGACGTCGCCACCGGCTCACGGGTCCGCCCGGTGTGGGCCGAGGAGCGAGAGGGTCGGATCGAGGACATCAGCCACTGGGAGCTGACCGGATCCGGGGGAGGTGGAGCCTGATGGTCGACATCACCCTTCCCGAGTCCCTCCGCGACGTCGAACAGGTCCGCAGCGTCCGCACCCCCGCACAGCTCGACTACGAGTTCACCGCGGGTGACGCCACCACCCGCTTCCTCACCGGCATCACCCAGAAGCGCATCATCGGCCAGCAGGCCCCCGGTGGACGGGTGTACGTACCGCCGCGAGGCGCCGACCCGGAGCTGGGCCAGCCCACCCCCACCGATGTGGAGGTGGCCCAGGTGGGCACCGTCACCTCGTTCTGCGTGGTGAACCTGCAGTTCTACGGATCGGTGATGGAGATCCCCTACGTGAGCGCGCTGATCCTGCTGGACGGCGCCGACCTGTCGATCATGCACCTCATCCAGGAGGTGCCGGCCGACCAGGTCCGCATCGGCATGCGGGTCGAGGCGGTCTGGCGGGACGACGCCGACATCGAGCCCACGCTCGAATCGATCAAGCACTTCCGTCCCAACGGGGAACCCGACGACACCGACGTCCGCATCCCGGGCGAGGGCCACGGCACCGGCCTCGGTTCGTGGATCGGCGGCGTGGCCCCCACCGAGGCGGTCATCCGCAACCCGCGCACGGGCGTCGGCGGCACCACCGAAGGAGATGAGGCCTGATGCGCGACGTCGCAGTGATCAGCTTCGCCCAGACGCCCATGCGGCGCCGGGTCGAGGAGCTCAACGAGGTCGAGATGCTCATGCCCGCCGTGCACCAGGTGCTCGCTCAAGTCGACATGACCATCGACGACATCGGCTTCACCTGCTCGGGTTCCACCGACTACCTAGCCGGCATGGCCTTCAGCTTCGTGTCGACGCTCGACGCCGTCGGCCCGTGGCCGCCGATCCAGGAGAGCCACGTCGAGATGGACGGTGCGTGGGCGCTCTACGAAGCCTGGGTGAAGCTCCAGATCGGAGAGATCGACACCGCGCTGGTCTACGCCTACGCCAAGTCGTCCCCCGGCGATCTGCCGATGGTGCTGTCGCGCCAGCTCGACCCTTACACGGTCGGTCCGCTGTGGCCCGACTCGGTCAGCCTGGCCGCCCTCCAGGCCCGCGCGCTCCTCGATGGCGGCCGGTGGTCCGAGGCCGACTTCGCGGAGGTGGCCGCCCGGAACCGTCGCAACGCGCTCGGCAACCCCAACGCCCAGCTGGCGTGGGATCGTTCGGCCGACGACGTCCTCGGCGAGGACTACCTGGTGGCTCCGCTCCGCAAGAGCGACTGCGCTCCGATCACCGACGGCGCGGCCGCCATCGTCCTGGCCGCCGGTGACGTCGCCCGCTCCAAGGTCGAGCGGCCGGCGTGGATCCGTGGCATCGATCACCGGATCGAACCGATCCACCTGGGTCTGCGAGACCTCACGGTGTCGGAGTCGACACGCATCGCCGCGGAGAAGGCCGGGGTGGCCGATGGAGCGGTCGACGTGGCCGAGGTCCACGCGCCGTTCTCCCACCAGGAGCTGATCCTGCGAGAGGCGATGGCGATCGGCGACGCCACGTCGGTCAACCCGTCCGGTGGGGCGCTGTCGGCCAACCCGATGATGACCGCGGGCCTGGTGCGGATCGGAGAGGTCGCCTCCCGGATCTCCTCGGGCGACGCCGGACGCGGGGTGGCCCACGCCACCAGCGGCCCGTGCCTGCAACAGAACCTGGTGTGCGTCCTGGAAGGTGAGAACTAGTGGGCAAGGAACGAGTAGCCGTCGTCGGCATCGGGCAGACCAAGCACCAGGCCACCAGGGGCGACGTCTCCATGGCGGGCCTGGTCCGGGAGGCCGCTCAGCGGGCGCTCGCCGACGCCCACATGACCTGGAGCGACATCGACGCGGTGGTGGTGGGCAAGGCGCCCGACTTCTTCGAGGGTGTGATGATGCCCGAACTGTTCCTCGCCGACGCCCTGGGCTGCACGGGCAAGCCCCTGTTCCGCGTCCACACCGCGGGGTCGGTGGGCGGATCGACCGCCATCGTGGCCAGCCAACTGGTCCAGTCGGGCATCCACGAGCGGGTGCTCACGGTGGCCTTCGAGAAGCAGTCCGAGAGCGAGGCCATGTGGGCCCTCTCGCTGCCGATCCCGTTCACGCCGCCGCTGCACGCCGGCGCCGGCGGGTACTTCGCTCCGCACGTGCGCAGCTACATCCGGCGCGCCAACGCGCCGGATCACGTCGGGATGCTGGTGGCGCTGAAGGACCGTCAGAACGGCCTGAAGAACCCCTACGCCCACCTGCACGAACCCGACATCTCCTTCGACTCCATCAAGGAGTCGCTGATGCTGTGGGACCCGATCCGCTACGCCGAGACGTGCCCGTCGAGCGACGGCGCCTGCGCACTGGTGCTGGGGAGCGAGAAGGTGGCCGACGCCGCTGCGGCCGAGGGTCGCAGGCCGGCCTGGATCCAGGGCACGGCCATGCGCTCCGAGCCGACGCTGTCGGCCGAGCGCGACACGGTGCTCCCGCTCGGTGGAGCCCTGTGCGCCGCCGACGTGTACAAGCAGGCGGGCATCACCAACCCCCGCAAGGACGTCGACTGCGTCGAGATGTACGTCCCGTTCTCGTGGTTCGAGCCGATGTGGCTGGAGAACCTCGGCTTCGCCGAGCCAGGCGAGGGCTGGAAGCTCACCGAGGACGGCGTGACCGCCCTCGACGGCGACCTCCCCGTCAACATGTCGGGCGGTGTCCTCTGCTCCAACCCCATCGGGGCATCGGGCATGCTGCGCTTCGCCGAGGTGGCCATGCAGGTGCGTGGAACCGCCGGAGAGCACCAGGTCGACGGCGTCCGCAAGGCCGTGGGCCACGCCTACGGCGGCGGCAGCCAGTTCTTCGCCATGTGGGTCGTAGGAGAGGACAAGCCCTAGACCGGTCGGTCGTGCTCCTCGGCTAGCGCCTCGGAGTCAGCCACCGTGCTTGCCGCTCTTGTTCGGCTTCGCCGAACGGGCCGCTGGGCCCTGGGCCATGTGGGTCGT
>JAAZBK010000275.1 GCA_012513855.1 Acidimicrobiales bacterium | reverse complement strand
GGCCGCTTCGCCATCGCCGCCTACCTCACCGTCCCCGTGTACGCCGAGTTCCACCGCTGGCTGGGTCGGGCCGACATGCTGCAGGGCCTGTGGGACAACTGGGCGGCGGGCGACCGCAAGGCCGCGCTTGCGGCCATCCCCGACGAACTGGTCGACCTGCTCATCGTCCACGGTTCTCCCGAGGAGTGCCGCGAGCACATCGCCCGCTACCAGGCCAACGGCGTGACCACCCCGGCGCTGGCGATCCTGCCGTTCGGGCTCGACCAGCGTCAGGCCGTGCGAGACCTCGCCCCCCGCTGACCCACCCTGGGTCGGGCTCTCAGGCCTCCAGGCGCTCGTCGAGCACTGTGAGGAGGCCGCGGGTGGTCTCCTCCTCGAAGGCCCGGTCCGACGCCGTGGTGTTGAAGGTGACCACGGTGTCGCCCTTCCGGATGGCCACCACGACGGCCGAGAGGGTGTGGGCGGGGCTGTCGTCGGTGGGGGTGATGGTGAAGTCGCCCGAGAGGGCCACGGCTTCGTCGCCCAGGTCGGGATCGGTGTCGGCGCGGCTCAGCGACCCCGTGACCGTGTAGGTGTCGGTGTTGCGGCTGAGGATGTCGGTGGCGCACTGCACGAACGCGTCGGTACGGAACTCCTCCACGAGGTCGACGGCCGCCGCCTCGTCGTCGACGATGAGCACCGCGGAGCTGGCCTGGAGGATGCCGGGCTCGATCGTGAAGCTGAACGCGTCGGACCGGGCCTGGGCCAGGCGGTGGGTCTCGAGGTCGACCTTGGAGCACAGCTCCACAACGCCCACCTCGGCCTCGGCCTGGGGGAGGTTCTGCCAGCCCGACGGGAAGTCGTCGATGTTCAGGTTGAGCGACTCGGCCCTCTCCATGGCCGCCTCGCTGGCCGGGTCGACCGGTCGGGTGGTGGTGCTGGCGGAGGTGGACGGGCCGCCACCCTCGCCCGTGGTGGCGACGGCGGGGGTCGTGGTGGTGGTCTGGTCGGCTGTGCCGTCGTCGTCGTCGTCGCTGCAGCCGGCCAGGATCAGGGCCGAACAGGCCAGCAGGGCGGTCAGGCGGCGGGGAAGGCGGTGCGACATCGAAGCTCCTGGTGAGGGGACGTCACATTGTGGCCGCTCGGGCCTGGCGTCTGGCGACGGCCTCCGCGTGCACCACTCGGGCCGCCACCACGCCGCCGAGCGCACCGAACACGTGCCCCTGCCAGGAGATGCCGGGACGGGGCAGGACGCCCCACAGGACGCCGCCGTACAGGAAGAGGACGACCAGGCCCATCAGGATGTAGCCGGGCTTGCGCTCGAAGAACCCCCTGGCCAGCAGGTACGTGAGGTATCCGAACACCAGGGCGCTGGCGCCGAGGTGGAGGCTGTGGCCGGGTCCGGTGAGCCAGGTGCCGACGCCGGCGACGGCCGTGATGATGAGGGTGACGAGGGCGTAGCGGGCCAGGCCCGACGCGGCGATCAACGACCCCATGATCACGAACGGGATCGTGTTGGAGATGAGGTGGCCGAAGCCGTCGTGGAGCAGGGGCATGGTGACGATGCCGATCAGGCCGCCGATCTCGCGGGGCCGGATGCCCCAACGGTCGAGGTTCG
>JAAZBK010000274.1 GCA_012513855.1 Acidimicrobiales bacterium | reverse complement strand
TTTGACGCGGTCGATCAGCGAGGGCGGCCGGTCGCTTCGGCGGGCAGGTCTTGGGGGGACCAGCCCATGGAGAGGGCCGCTCCCAGGATGCCGTGAGAAAGGAGCTCGAACTCCTGTACGAGGTCGACCTCGCCCTCGTTGGCGGCGATGAACAGGCCGTCCGACCCGGCGAGGGTGAAACGGGCGAGACGGAGGGTCTGGTTGGGGCTGAGTCCGGCGAAGAGGAGCTGGTAGATGCCGTCGACCCTTGCAAGGGTCTCGACGCGGGCCTGGTGGAAGCGGCGCCGTGCGGCGGGTTCCTCGGGTCGTTGCTCGAGGATGAGCATGAGGCCGAGGCGGAGAAAGTCGGGGAACTTGGCGAGCTGCTCGCCCGCGTCGCGCATCCCGGTGACGAACAGGTCCTCGACGGAGGTGCCGGGGGGAACGTCGGGGATGGTGGTGAGGGCTTCGACCCAGTCGGTGAAGCTGCGGTCGATGACGGCTGCGATCAGCTCGTCCTTGTCCTTGAAGTGCCAGTAGATGGAGCTGGCGGGCAGGCCCGAGCGTTCGCTGACGAGCTTGATGCTGGTTCCCTCGTAGCCGCGTTCTCCGGCGATCTGTGCGGCGGCGTCGAGGATGGCTTCTCGTGAGGCGAGGCCGTTGGCTCGCTTCTTGCGTTCTGCCATGCCGTCACCTCCTGGTGCCTGAGGCTAGTGAGGCTCGGGTCGGGCTCCGGTGAGCCGGCTGCCGCACGTCTGGCTCGGCGACCACACATCGATCTACGACCGGCTCGGCACCGGGTTCACGCTCCTGCGCACGGGGACCGATGCACCGAGCGGTGACGCCATCATCAGGGCGGCCAAGGAAGCTGATGTTCCCCTTGAGGTCCTCGACGTAGACAGGGCGCTGGTCGGGGACGACTGGGACGGTGCCCGGTTGATCCTGGTCCGTCCCGACCAACACGTCGCCTGGCGGTCGCTGGAGGACCCGTCGGACGAAGACGCCACTTCGATCGTGGCCCGGGTGACCGGCCGATGACCTCAGGTCGAGATGGTTGGCACCACCAGCGTCGGTTCGCCACACCGAGGGGCCGATCTCGGGAAGGATGTCACCCATGAAGCTCGCCAACCAGGCCGGTCGGGCCGTCCTCGTGTTCGACGACTCGGTCGCCGACGTCGCAGAGGCCAGCGACGGCCGGTTGGGACCCGACCCGATGTCGGTGTTCGAGGACTGGCCCGGCTTCGCCGACTGGGCGGCCACCATCACCGCTGGGACCGCCCCACTGGTGGAGGAGGAGCTCGGCAACCCGGTTCCGCAGCCGGGTCAGGTGTTCGCCATCGGGCTCAACTACCGCAGCCACGCCGAGGAGTCCGGCATGGCCATCCCCAGCGTGCCGGCCACGTTCACAAAGTTCCCGGCGTCGCTGTCGGGCCCCTTCGACGACATCGAGATCGTCGGCGGCTCGGTCGACTGGGAGGTGGAGCTGGTCGCGGTCATCGGTACGGTCGCCGACCGCGTGAGCGAGGCCGACGGCTGGTCCCACGTAGCCGGCCTCACCGTCGGCCAGGACATCAGCGACCGGGAGCTCCAGTTCGCCGCCGGGGCCCAGTTCTCACTCGGCAAGTCGCGCCGCGGCTATGGACCGATGGGTCCCTGGCTGGTGACCCCCGACGAGCTCGCCGACCCAGACGACCTCGCGCTGGGCTGCTCGGTCGACGGCGAGATCGTGCAGGACGCCCGCACCTCCGACCTGATCTTCTCCGTGCCGAAGCTGGTCGCAGAGCTGTCGGCCGTGGTCCCGCTGCGGCCGGGCGATGTGATCTTCACCGGTACACCCGCCGGCGTCGGCTTCGTGCGCCAGCCTCCACGCACCCTCCAGCCCGGTCAGCTGCTCGAGACGTGGATCGAGGGCATCGGCACCTTGCGCAACCGCTGCACCTAGGCGGCATGGCCCGATGAGCGCCGCTGGTTTTCCGATGGTCGCCGGGACCGGCCGCTCGACGACGCAGGACGATCGAGTCTTCCGGGAGATCTGAACGGTCTCGGGTTTGCACGCGCCGGTGACGGGAAGGCGCAACGAGGTGGCGCCGACGTTCAGCTTCCGGCGGTGGTGGACGTAGGGCACCTCGCCTCTCGACACCCCCAAGGAGCAACCGATGAAGGCAGTGACGTTCCACGGCAAGCGCGACGTGAGGGTCGACGACGTGGCCGATCCGGTCATCAAGGAGCCGACCGACGCAATCGTGAAGGTGACGTCGACGGCCATCTGCGGGTCCGACCTGCACCTCTACGAGCTGTTCGGCGCCTTCATCGACGAAGGCGACATCCTCGGCCACGAGCCCATGGGCATCGTGGAGGAGGTCGG
>JAAZBK010000273.1 GCA_012513855.1 Acidimicrobiales bacterium | reverse complement strand
GATCTCCACCTCGCGCACCAGACCATGGTCGACGACCGCGACTTCGACGGTCTGTTCGATCTCGTCGACGCGGTGCGGGACTTCGGGCTCCACCGGCTGCGCCACGAGGTGCTGGGGTGGGCCGAGCAGGTGGCCACGCTCGCCGTCGACGCCGGCTGCGACCCCGAACTGGTGGCCGATGCCTGGGGGACCGCGGCGTTGGGAGCGTGGAAGCGGGGAGATCTGGCTCGCAGCGAGGAGCTGGCAGCCGAAGCCCTGGCATGGAGCGAGCGGGCTGGCATGGAGGCCACCGGGGTGACCGCTGATGCGCTGTCGACCCTGACGCTCATACACGGTCGACTCGACGAGACGCACCACTGGACGCGGGTCGCCGCCGACTGGTGGCGCTCAGCGGGTGACACGTGGCGTCTGGTCGAAGCTGACAACGTGGCTCTGATGGCGGTCGCCTACGGCGGTGGAGACGCCACCGTCCAGGCCGACCGGTTGATCGAGGGGATCGGCGACGACACATCGGCTGTCGAGGTGGCGTGGATGTGGTACGTGGCGGGCGAGGTGAACGTGGACCGTGCGCCCGAGGTGGCGCTGCCGCGCCTTCGCCGCGCCGTCGAAGCGGCCGAGCGCGCCGGCTCGTTGTTCGTGCAGGGCATAGCTGGCAGCTCCCTCGCCTCGCTGGAAGCCCGCCACGGCGAACCCGAGGCAGCGATCGCCGTCTACCGCTGGCTGCTGCCCCACTGGAGGCGTTCAGGGATCCACTCGCTCGGGTGGACCACGCTGCGTGCTGTCGCCGAGCTCCTGGCCCGGATCGGTCGGGACCGTGCCGCGGCGACCCTGCTGGGAGCGGTCACCTCGCCCAACACCGGCCACGACGTGTTCGGCGCCGATGCCGAGAGGCTGGCGCAGCTCGAATCGACGCTGCGCAGCCGCCTCGGCCCACACGACCTCGGCATCGCCATGGACGAGGGGTCCAGCCTCAGCGACGGTGACGCAACCGCGCTGGCGCTCGCCACGTTCGATGAGCTCGACCCCAGGAACGTCGAACGCTGACGCCCGACTTCAGGTCACCACCGGGGCGGCTCGGCCCCGATCCCGAGCGCGGTCTTTCCGATCATCTCGTGCGCCAGGGCGTCGTTGGCGGGATGGAACCCACCACAGCGGACGTCGCGGTAGAGGCGTTCGAGCTCGTTGCCGCGGATCATGCCGGCGCCGCCGGTGACGTCGAGGGCGGTGTCGACGACCTTCTTGGCCGACTCCACCACCCGCCACTTCATGGCGAAGATCTTGGCGCCCCACGCTGCACCGTGGTCGACGCCGGTCATCCAATCGTCGACGAGCCGGTCGAGCACGGCTGTGGCCGCATCGAGCTCCAGGTACATCTCGGCCACCTGGTGCTGCACGAACGGGTTGTGAGCGTAGGAACCTCGGTCGATTCCGATCGACGTCTTGCGCTTGGCCCAAGCCACCGCTACCTCCAGCGCTCGTTCGGCGATTCCCAGGTAGACGTTGGCGATCGTGGGCAGAGCCCACATCTGTGTGGCGGCCAGGAACAGGTCCGAGTCATCACCGGCGGGTACGACCCGACCGATCCGCTCGTCGGGCACGAACGCGCCGTCGAGGACGGTGTCGTAGCTCTGGCTCGCGCGCATGCCGAGGGTGTCCCAGTTCTCGAGCACCGTCACCCCTTCGCTGCCGCGGGCGAGGAAGAAGTGCACGATCTGCGGCCCGCCACCGTCGACCGTCATGGCGTGTCCGCCGAGCCAGTCCCAGACCGGCCCGTTGGAGCCGAACATCTTGCGCCCGGTGAGGCGGTATCCGCCGTCGACCCGCTCCGCCGCACACGTCGAGAACAGGATCGGCAGGTCGTTGCCGGCCTCGGCATGACCAGAGGCGAAGATCTCCCCGTTCACCGCTGCATCCATGATCCACGCGGCCGAGTCGTCGCCGAAGCGCTCGAGGTCACCGGCCATGCCCGTCCAGTACAGGTGCATCGTCGTGGCCAGCGCGGTGGCCGGGGCGTAGCGGGCCAGCCGGCGCTGCGATCGTCCCAGCTCGGCCAGGCTCAGGCCCCAACCCCCGTGGTCGACCGGGACGTCGGACGCCAGGTAGCCGATGGCGCGAAGCTCCTCGAGATCAGCGTGGAAGTAGGTGTTGTCGCGGTCGTGGGCATCGGCCCGCTCGCGGAAGCGCTCCAGCATCGCTTCGGGTACCTGGCTGGTGGTGGTCTTCGGTGGTGATGTCATCGTCGTCATGGTGTGACCATCCGACCTTGCGCTTGCACGTCGCTTACGTCGGCTGACCCCGGCTGACGTCCACCGACACGACGTGCTGGGCGTATCGCCCGATGGCCGGTACTTGGCCAAGG